>NZ_QCZG01000011.1 GCF_003097615.1 Pueribacillus theae | reverse complement strand
ACAAAAAAATAAAGCCGTATCAAGGCTTCTTCGTATTTTTTTGATTATCAACTGTCAAACTCCCGAGACAAAGGATGACTTTGAATTATTTAATTCTTCCTAATTTGGCCAGTTCATTATATATTTAAATTATATCCAAAAATGGATAGATGTGATAAACTATGGATATTTAATATTAGTAAATTCAGAAAATTAAGAGGTCTATTAATGACAACGACAGCTCTAAAAATAGTGGCATTGATTTTTATGCTTATAGATCATATCGGAAAATTTATACCAGGAACACCTATTTGGTTTGGTTGGATCGGTAGAATTTCTGCTCCTTTATTTTTATTTTGTGTGATATGGGGCTTTTCATATACATCGGATAAAAAAAAGTATCTCACCCGTTTGTATTTGTTTGGAGTAGGCATGGCAGTAATGAATTTAGTATTGAATTATTTATATAACTACACCTACGACTATATAACAAGCAATATTTTTTCTACTTTATTCTTAGTTGCTTTTATTCTCTACTTAATCTATAAAAACGAAAAAAAATTATATATTTGCTTTGGAATTTGGCAAATAGTTAGTTTTATATTATTTTTTTTTTTTTTGCTGAAATTATGAATATACCACACTTCGCTAGTGCAACACCGTCTTACATGTTCTACGGTTCATTATTTGGAAATATTATTTTCGTTGAAGGGGGAGTTTTATTTTTAGTTCTTGGTGTATTACTATATTTAACAAGAAATAATAAAATGAATTTAATAATTTATTACAGTGTTTTTTCTGTTTTTATGTATCCATTGGTTAAGTATTATGGTTATCGGCCTGGTGGTCTTACAAGTTACCTAGTCCCTTTTGCAGATTATCAATGGATGATGATTGCAGCACTTCCTTTTATGTTAATTTACAATAGAAAAAAAGGAATAGGATTAAAGTATTTTTTTTACATATTCTATCCATTACATATAGCAATTCTTTATATAATAGGTCAGAGCTTGAAATAGCATAATATCATAAGTTATTGAAATACTTATCCACTCTTCAACTAATTCTTTTTCATACTTCAAGCGTATGTATGATGGAAAGAATAACACTACTTGTCTTACTGGTAATGTACTCACTTTTCCTATGTTTACAAAAAGTGGTGAGGGATAATAACGTTCTTCCCTTCTTATTCAACTGAAGAAAGCAATAATCTTGAAAAATAATAGTCTTGTATAATTTCCGCTGTCCTTTTTAGTCATCACTAAACTTGTTTTCTACCCTGTCAAAATTTAAAAGAAGAGAGCATTCAATTGAGTGTGATCTTATATTGCTTTATAATAGAGATGGTTTTTAATTTTTAGAAAAAATAAGAGTTTAAGAGAGGAGTTCATTTCATGGCCGAAAATTTTCGTGCTTTAGTCGTCAACAAAACGGAGGATGATTTTTCCGTTGACGTAAAAACTTTATCTTTTGATGATCTTCCTGAAGGGGAAGTAACGATCCGGACAGCTTATTCAAGCGTTAATTACAAAGATGGCCTTGCTTCCATTCCAAATGGAAATATCGTTAGTACATACCCTTTCGTTCCAGGCATTGACTTGGCTGGCACAGTTGTATCTTCTACAGATCATCGTTTCAAAGAAGGCGATGAAGTCATCGCGACAAGTTATGAAATTGGCGTTACCCATTTCGGTGGATTTAGCGAGTACGCGAGAGTGAAAGCGGACTGGGTCGTTCCGCTGCCGAAAGGATTATCGCTGAAAGAAGCAATGGCCTATGGAACGGCAGGGTTTACGGCAGCGTTGTCTGTACAAAGTTTAGAACAGCACGGCGTTCTTCCTGACAGCGGGGATATTGCTGTTACAGGGGCAACCGGAGGTGTCGGCAGCCTTGCGGTGGCAATTTTAGCCAAACTTGGCTACAGTGTTGTGGCAAGCACAGGAAAAGAAAGCGAGCATGACTACTTAAAGAGTTTAGGCGCAAAAAAAGTGGTCTCCCGTGAAGATGTCAATCCGGAAAAAATCCGTGCGCTAGGCAAACAACTTTGGGCGGGAGCGGTTGATCCTGTCGGCGGAAAGACATTGGCTGCCCTCCTTAGCAACACAAAATACGGCGGCAGTGTAGCGGTAAGCGGTTTAACTGGCGGGACGAGCGTCCCTGCAACAGTCTTTCCTTTTATTCTTCGCGGTGTCAATTTGCTTGGCATTGATTCGGTCTATTGCCCAATGGAAGTTCGCAAGCCGCTTTGGGAACGAATGGCAAACGAAATGAAGCCTGATAGCCTTCTAAGCGACATCGGGCAAGAAGTCGATTTGGACGGGCTCAAAGATGCACTTTCTTCTATTTTAGAAGGCAAAGTGCGCGGGCGTACAATCGTAAAATTTTAGATAAAATGTTTCAAGCGGCTGAGCTCATGCTTCGCCGCTTCCTTTTCCATAACGCGACAACCCATTAAGCCTTACTACTAACACGAATCCTGCGACAAGAAGTGCGCTAATATAAGAAACAACCCCCATCCAATGGAAAGAACTCCAGAAAAGTCCCCCAACAAAACCGACGATGCTTGAGCCACCGTAATAAAATAAAAGATACAACGATGACGCATGGGCTTTATGTTCCTTTGCCCAAACGCCAACCCAACTGCTTGCGACTGAATGGCAGCCAAAAAAGCCAAATGTTAATAAAGCAATTCCAACAACCTTTATGAATACACTGCCATGCAGCGTGATAACCACTCCAATGAGCATGAAGGCGATTCCCATGCCGACGACACATACTCTCCCTAATCGATCGGACAACTTCCCCATCCACGCTGAACTAAACGTTCCAGTTAAATAAACAATAAATATCCAACTTACAAGTGTATGGCTTAAATCATACGGTGGGGCAAGCAGCAAATACGTCACATAATTATACAGCGTGACGATGCTACCCATTAACAGAAAGGCAAGCCCATATAAGCAAAGCAATCCTTGATTTTTTAAATGTGGAACTAACGGCCGGAAAATTTCGCTAAAACGAGGTTTATCCACGGATTCTTTCTTGCGTGAAGGCGGCAAAACACGCCAAAACCAAACACTGCACAAAAGACATAAAAAACCAACAATAAAAAAAGCAATTCTCCATGAGGAATAATCCGTAACAACCCCTGTCAAAATTCTGCCTGTCATCCCGCCAAGCGTGTTGCCAGAAACGTAAAGCCCCATCACAAAGCCAATGCTTTTCGGATGAAATTCCTCATTTACATAAGCCATCGCAATCGCAGGCAAACCAGCAATTGTTATACCAAGCAATAACCTTAACAGAAGCAGCACGGTAAAATTAGGACTAAACGCTATAATAATCGTTAAAGCCGAAGAAAGAAAAAGTGACAGTGTCATCAACTTTTTCTTTCCCCAAGATTCTGACAACCCGGCTGTAATCAGCATAAAAATCGCCAACGAACCAGTCGTTAATGAGATTGTTAAGCTTGCTGTTGCGGGCGATACACCAAATTCCTCGGAAAAAATCGGAAAAAGCGGCTGTGTTGTATATAACAGGATCAGGACAACAAATCCTCCTAAAAACAAAGCGCTTCCCGTACGCCAGAAAGCTGGCGTTCCTCTCGTAATTTTAGGCATCATGAAGCCTCCCTCGGAGTCTCCATTATACCATTATCACTCATGTTTTTTAATGTGGTATGCCTGTTTCACAGGATCATAAACAAATTGAACGTCCTCTTTTTGTAATTGGTACACATGATGCTGCCGCTTCCCTACTTCGATCCGATTTTTTAGTAGATGGCGATACTGTGCTGTCCGTAAAATTTTAGTTTCGATTTGGCCTTTTGGCACCGGTACGGTAAAAGCTTGTCCATTTGTAAATAAAATAACTGTATTCCGATTGTCTAGTGGCCTTATTTCTTCAATATGCGTATGAGAAAGCCATACACACGAATGATTGTTCGGAGATTCCAGCGGAAAGAAAAAGATCGAAAGTTCTGCACTGATCGCAATTGGCGCTTTCTTTGAAATGCCCATTACCCGCTTTATCCCTTCAAGCCTTCCTTCGTAACTCGAACCGTAATAACGGCAACTGGCATCGATCACCTTTTTTGGCGGCATCGCTACAAGAAAATAGCTTTGTTCTTCAATGACAATGGTATGCAAATTCGCATAACGATCAAAACACGGCAAAAGTACCATCGTTTCAGTGTGAATTTCGTAGTCTTTCATGATCTGCATGACAGTCTCCCCTCTGCGCCTCTTTATTGGTGAATCTATTATAACACAAAAAGGAACATTTGTTCCCGTTTTTAAATAATAGACAACAATTTTCATTGATTTTGAAATAATCTTCCAAATATTCCACTAAAATAGCTTCCTTTGCATCCCGATAGCGGAAAAATGCAGACAGGAAACTGAAAGCATCTTCCTTTACGTTAAAGCTACCGCGGAATAACTGAAAAGCGCGCTTTTCAAAAAGGAAGCCATTCATGGATACAGAAAAAAAGTTCGAAGAGATTTTTAAGCAATATGAAAACATGATCAAAAAGCAAATAAAGATACTTCACATTTATAAAAACCATGATGAGTTCTTTCAGATTGGAATGATCGCATTATGGGAGGCAATGCAAAGATATGATCAAAGGAAAGGAAATTTTTCCGCGTATGCCTATGTAACCGTCCGAGGAAAAATGTTGGAACAGTTAAAAAAAGAAAAGCGATATGGCGAGAGACATACAGCCGCTTTTGAAACGGCAATTGATCAAAATACGTATAGCTTTTCTGAAACATTATTGGATGAAGAACAATTCCGAAGTTATTTGGCGCCGCTAAGCGAGAAACAGAAAACATGGGCAATTGAAGCAATTTTGAACCAAAAAACAATCACCGAAATCGCAGAAGAACATGGAGCAACGAAAGAAGCGGTGAAATCGTGGCGAAAAGAAGCATTAAAGAAATTAAGAAAGAGAGGCCCATCCTTTGCCTTTCATTAGGCAGAGGATTCCTCTCCTTTCCTTTTTTTGCGCGGCAATTGCCATCCGTAATGGTGTGCAAGCATGCGGCAAGCAACGATAAGTGCAAGAACAAAATAGAGGAGAATGTCATGATTCGCCAAACCGAGGCCAACAATCAACCCGCCCATCATGGCCCATACCGCATACATTTCTTTTTTTAAAATGAGCGGCTGCCGCCTCGCAAGCAAGTCACGGATTACCCCTCCGCCAGCTCCTGTCAATGCAGCTGCAACGACGACCGCAATCAAAGGATGATTCATATTGTACGCATAAAGCGCCCCTTGAATAGCAAACGCCCCCAAGCCTATCGCATCGAAAAACACGCCCCACGCCCATTTACTGTAGCTTTCAATCCACGAATTCGGCAAAAAGAAAACGATGCCGATCACAAGGATCGCAATATAAAAAAGAATATTTTGCTGCCAAATATGGCTTAATGGCAAGTCAATCAATATATTTCTGACCGTACCTCCCCCAAATGCCGTTGCAAAACCTAAAATGTATACGCCAAGAATATCATATTCCTCTTCCATCGCAATAATGGCTCCGCTTATCGCAAATGCAATTGTACCTATTACATTCAAAACATCCCAAACCATTGCTAGTCTCTATGTCCTCCTTCAGTTAACTCCACATCATCCTTATCATAATCATAACAATCTAATTGGTAAACTGTTTTACGGAAGAATATTGTGTAAAAATACCTCGACTGGAAATACTAGGTAAAACAAATTCATTTAACGAGGTTACTCTTTATGTTTAAAAAAAAGCTAAAGACTACCGTCAAAAAAAAGAATGGAAACGAATCTAAACAGCAAGATGAAAAGAAAGAAAAAAACCCGATCAGCCATTCATTAATAAAGAATATCGAGAGAATTAAGCAAATTACCGGCAATAGCAATGATATTGTCATCCGTGAATTTCGAGCCGGTGTCGAACAAAACATTCACCTAGCCATCGTTTACACTGACGGTCTGGCTGATGAGGACTTCATCCACAATTATATATTAGAATCCTTAATGCTAAACATTCGTGAATCAAAGCTTAATCGAACAGATGCGAAAATATTTCATCCTGTTGATTTCATTGCTTCCGCCTTCCTCACGGTTGGGGATTTAAAAAGTGTCGATGATTTTGATACCGCTTTAAACCATATCCTATCAGGCAACACAATTATTTTAATAGATGGATCACATTCTTGTTTTGCCTGCGACACACGCGGCTGGAATGATCGCAGTATTGAAGAGCCAAGCGCTCAAACAGTCATCCGCGGCCCGAAAGACAGTTTCACAGAAACGTTGCGAACAAACACAGCCCTCATTCGGCGAAGAGTGAAAGATCCTAACCTTCGCATTGAAGGAAAAGTGATTGGCAAACGAACGAAAACAGATGTCTCCATCGTGTACATTAAAGGGATTGCAGACAGCAAAGTCGTTGAGGAGGTTCATAAACGCCTAGATCGAATCAATATCGATTCGATTTTGGAAAGCGGCTATATTGAAGAATTAATCGAAGACGGCACTTATTCACCGTTTCCGACCGTATATCATACAGAACGACCGGATTCTACTGCGGCAAGCTTGCTGGAAGGCAGGGTTGCAATTTTAGTTGATGGCACCCCATTTGTGCTGTTAGTCCCGGCCATTTTTATGCAATTTCTCCAATCCGCCGAAGATTATTACCAGCGGTTTGATATTGGGACTTTCATACGCCTGCTTCGCCATATTACTTTCTTTCTAGCTCTACTAACTCCTGCAGTATATATCGCGGTAACAACTTTCCATCAGGAAATGTTGCCAACTCAGCTCCTTGTTAGTCTTGCTGCCCAAAGAGAAGCCATCCCCTTTCCTGCAATCGTCGAAGCTGTGCTAATGGAAGTCACATTTGAAATTTTACGTGAAGCAGGGGTCCGTATGCCACGTGCAGTTGGACCGGCGATTTCGATTGTCGGTGCCCTCGTGCTTGGAGAAGCTGCTGTTAATGCCGGACTCGTTTCCTCTGCCATGGTTATTGTCGTTTCTATAACAGCCATCGCAAGCTTTGTTTTTCCAGCTTATAACTTAGCAATCGCTGTTCGCATTCTTCGCTTTCTGTTTATGCTTCTTGCGTCGATGTTCGGGTTATTTGGCATCATTCTCGGCTTAATTGTTATGGTGCTTCATTTGTGCAGTTTACGTTCCTTTGGAGTTCCATATCTTTCTCCATTAGGACCTTACTACAAAAAAGACATTAAAGATACCGCAGTTAGATTTCCATGGTGGGCAATGACTACCCGACCGTATTTAATTGGTAAAAACAACCTGAATCGTGAAGATTCACCGCCTCCGAAGCCACCAAAAAATAGGGGGAATTAACTTGAAGCGAAAATGTATTCTGCTTCTCACAAGCTTTTTTTCGCTCTTTCTTCTTGCAGGCTGCTGGAGTAAAACAGAGTTGAATGATCTTGCCATCGCTACTGCCATGGCGATTGATAAAGCTGAAGATGGCTACCTTGTCAGCGTACAAGTGCTTAACCCAAGCCAGATCGCTTCACAACAAACGATGATGACAACTGAGACTGCAGTTACCACCTACCATTCATCTGGCGGAACAATCTTAGAGGCTTTGAGAGAACTTACAAAAGAAATTCCAGGTAAACTCTACTTGGCACATATTCGAATCGTTATCTTTGGTGAAGAGGTGGCAAGGGAAGGGATTCGCAAACCGCTTGATTTCTTATCAAGAGACTATGAATTTCGAACGGATTTCTATATTCTTGTTTCAAGATACGGAATGGCCTCACCTTTATTAAATGTCTTAACATCACTTGAGAGAATTCCAGCAAACAGTATATTCACAACGCTGCAAATGTCTCAAACGAGGTGGGCACCGACAAAAGGCGTTACGTTAGATGAATTGATTGAAAACCTCGTGAAATTAGGTCAGGATCCTGTTCTAACAGGAATTTATGTTAAAGGTGAAGAGCAAGCGGGGAATAGCATTAAAAATATCGAATTAGTCGATCCTCCTGCAGTACTAAAGGTAGATAACTTGGCGGCGTTCCACGGAGATCGACTTATCGATTGGCTTAATAACGAAGAGAGTATGGGCTATATCTATGTTCTTGGAAACGTACGAAGCACAATTGAACATATTCCTTGTGATAAAGATGATAACGGTAAAGTAACCATTGAAATCATGCAATCGACACCCGAAGTGAAGGCGAAAGTAGTAAAAGGCGAACCGAAGGTTGGAATTAAGGTAAAAGCGGAAGGTAACGTTGCGGATGTTGAATGTTTAATTGATCTTACAGACCCGAAGAAAATTCAGGAATTGCAAGAGACAATAGAAAAAACGATAGAAGAAAAAATCGAAAAAGTAGTTGAAAAAGCGAAAAATGATTTACAAAGTGATATTTTGGGATTTGGTGAAGCGATACACCGTTCTAATCCCAAACTATGGAAAAAACTTAAAAACGAATGGAAAGAACATTTTCCAACTATTTCACACACAACAAAAGTAGAAGTTAAAATTCGACGATTTGGAACGATTACGGACTCATTTCAAGAAGAAAGTGAGGATTAACAAAAACCCCCATGTTATCCTTAATAGGCATTCTTGCAGTAACGGCGGCCATCATTGCAATCGATGTTCCGCCTCTCTTAAAAAAGAAGCAAAAAAAAGAACTTTGGGCATTTTTCATTTTGTTGGGTTTTGGTGTTACATTGGGCATCCTTATGAGCTTTGAAGTAAATATTCCAAATCCCCTTGAGTTTATTCATTGGATCTTCAAGCCGATTATTAGTTGGATTCACAATTTATTGCATTAAAGATATTCAGGAATTGGAGGCAACTTGTATGCCCAAAAGCGAAAAAATTAGTTCGAAGCAACTTATCATTTTGATATTTCTGTATTCAATTGGCAGTTCGGTAATTATTATTCCAACGACATTAGCATCTCAAGCAAAACAAGATGCCTGGATTGCCGGGATCGTGGGATTAGTTTTTAGCATCTTTATCGTCATATTGTACACACGTTTATTTTCCTTATTTCCAAATTTCACTTTGGTTGAACTGGCTGAACATCTATTAGGGAGATGGATAGGAAAGCTAATCTCACTCCTTTTTATCGGCTTTTTTGTGATTTTAACTGCTTTGATCCTTAGAAATATTGGTGACTTCTTGACAATACAAATTATGCCTGAAACGCCAATAGTAGCGATACTTATTTTATTCATTTTCGTTTCACTGATTGGCGTTCGACATGGTCTGGAAGTGCTGTCGAGAGCAGCGGAGATTTTCTTGCCCTGGGTCGTAATACAGCTATTCATTTTCGTTCTATTTCTTATTCCGCAAATTGAGTTTTCTAGAATTGAACCTATATTTGAGTATGGTTTTAAACCGATTATGAGCGGTGCTCTCCCATTTATCTCCATCCCTTTTTCGGAACTGGTTGTGTTTTTAATGATTTTGCCATATCTTAACGAGAAAAAGAATGCGGGAAAGTCCTTGCTAATTGGAGCAACGATGGGGGGTATAGTACTTATTTTAATTACGATACTCGCTATTTTTGTCCTCGGAGCTGATATTACTGCAAGAAACACTTATCCAACTTATCTCTTAGGGAAAAAGATAAGCATCGCTAATTACCTCGAACGTATCGAAGTAATCGTCGCCATTATTTGGTTTTTAACGATTTTCTTTAAATTATCAATCTGTTTTTATGCTTCGGTACTCGGAATGGCACAAACTTTCAAGCTCAGCGATTACAGAAGTCTACTCTCTCCCATCAGTATTATTTTAGTCATCCTTTCCCTGATATTGGCTCCAAATATTGGTTATTTACAAAAAGTCGTATTGGAAACATGGCCGCCATTTTCAATGGCCGTCGGGATTTTCATTCCATTTCTTTTATACATAATCGCCAAGTTTCGAGGAAAATCACCATCATTACAAAAATCTAATAAACATTAGTGTTTGCAGCTACTATCAACCAACTTTAAAAAGCCATCCCAAAAGGAATGGCTTATCGCATATGTTTTTTTAATTGTTGCCTAATATGATCAGGGATTGGCTCTTTTTGTTGCGTTTTTAAATTAAAATTAACGTAAACCGCGTTGCCTTTCGCACAAAGAATGCCATCTTGGTGAATTTCCTCATACAAAATAAAGCTCGTATTCCCGATTTTTTCGACCCATGTTTTTACGGCCACATTTTTGCCGAAATAAATTTGGCTGACAAAATCAACCGTTGTATGCAAAATAATGCAACGCCAATTATCAAATGAAAAATCCGGTGTAAACATTTCAAAAATTTTATTTCTCCCAGCCTCGAACCAAATGGGAATGGTTGTATTATTAATATGCCCTGCGCCGTCCGTCTCACTGACGCGCGGTTCAATGATCGTTTCAAACAACAGATGCCTCTCCTTTTTAGGCTGCCGCAGCAGACCTCTGTTACTTATTTGGAATGCTACCATCAAAAGCCGCTTTATAAATGTTAAAAATATCCCCCCGCGATAACGGCATTGGGCTTCTTGCCAGCAGCCTTGTTTGCTTTACCGCATCATCTGTTAATGAATCCAATGCCGATTCTGGAATATTAAAACCTTTGAGCGTAGCCGGGATGCCAACATCCTTAACGAGCTGGGCAAGTTCGTTCACGAATCGGAACGATGCTTCTTCTTCTCCAAGCCCATAATCACCTGTCAACACGGTGTAAAGATGTGCCATCCTTTCTTGACAGCTTGGACGTATGTAGCCCATGACATACGGAAGCAATACGGCGTTCGATTCCCCGTGCGCAATGTGAAATTGGCCGCCAAGCGGATAAGCAAGGGCGTGAACACCCGCCACCCCAGCGTTGAAGAATGAAAGACCGGCGATATAACTCCCCATGCTCATATTTGTACGCGCTTCTTTGTTGTTGCCATCTTCAACAGCCGTTCTTAATGAGCCGCTAATTAGCTGAACAGCTTGGATTGCGAGTCCGTCTGTTGTAGGACTTGCATTGACGGATAAATAAGCCTCAACAGCATGCGTGAGCGCATCGACGCCTGTCGCTGCCGTCACCCTTGGAGGGAGGGAAACGGTAAGAGCCGGATCGACGATTGTCGCATCCGCCATAAGCAAGTCGTCAGTAATGACGTCTTTTGTCGTTTCCAGTGAAAATACTGAAATATTCGTGACTTCTGAACCTGTTCCAGACGTCGTTGGCATTAATATTTTCGGAAGCCCTTTCTGTTTGATCGATTTCGTTCCTGTTAAATTCAAATAATCAACAATTTCCCCATCATGAACGGCAAGTACTGCGGCCATTTTTGCGAGATCTAGCGTACTTCCGCCGCCAAGTCCAATCACAAGATCAAAACCACCGTTCTTAATATAGTTAACAATCCTCTGGCCGCATGCAACCGATGGTTCAGGTTCAACATCCGTATAAACGCTAATTTGAAAGCCTTTTTCTAAGAGCGGTTTTGTAACTTTTTCAACGATGCCGATTTTCACCAATACTTC
This sequence comes from Pueribacillus theae, assembly GCF_003097615.1. Taxonomy (NCBI): domain Bacteria; kingdom Bacillati; phylum Bacillota; class Bacilli; order Caryophanales; family Bacillaceae; genus Pueribacillus; species Pueribacillus theae. The sequence continues at coordinate 79,100 of NZ_QCZG01000011.1, read as the reverse complement.
ATCTGTAATGCAAAGGATATGGCTTGGTTTAAATTTATCCACTTCTGTTACAAGCTCTGCCGCTGATCCCCATCCCGTATAATTTAGTGTTGGAAATACTAATTTAGAAACTGCCATTCTCTCTTCCCCTCTTTCCGGTACCTCTTTATGTAATTTCGGCAAAACCGTTAATCATGGATCTTACAATGTGTTCTGAGCTAAATTCGTGTTCAGAAGCGTTGACGAGCTGAATGGTTGTTTGATTTTTCGGAAACAATGTTTGGTCAATCTCGGTAATGGAATAGCCTTTCTTATACAGCTCCAGAATTTCTTCTTTTTTTATTTCTAAGTCATCCAGCTTTCTTTTTAACAGCTGCTTCCCGTTAGCGACATAGCCGGCATGGCCGCAGAACATCGCTTCAAAATCGTATGCCAAAACACGGTTAATCGAGTTCATCATTTCCGGTATCGACTCATGGCGCATGATTAATTTCGTTTTCGGAGCAACGAATAAATCACCTGAAAACAACAGACCGTTCTCCCGGTTATAAAAAACGATATGGTCATCCGCATGGCCAGGGGTTTCAATGATTTCCCACTTCATGCTTCGTGAATGAACCGCATTGTTTAAAGGTTCGACTTGAAACCCCTCTTTCCTCAGTCCCCAAGCGACCTGGCGATATTCGGGATATTCTCCCGGTTTGCTGCATCCTTCAACCGCCTTTTTGTGGGCATATATGCGGAGGCCCTGATTAACAAGCCATGCGCCTAATCCGCAATGATCTTCATGGGAATGAGTCAAGCTGACAAAATCAATCTCATTCTCTTGAAAAAAAGGAATGGACTCATGCTGTGAATTTGCAGGCCCGGTATCGATTAACATCCCGTCAATTACATAAAAATAAACACTCCTATGATGTGGTGTTAATTTAACAGCAGTTACTTCCCCGTGCTTCATGACTTCCATCATTCAAAAAAACCTCTTTTTTCCTGTTTTTATTATAATAAAACTACTTACTTTCAGTGAAGAAGCTTATCAAATTGTGCATTTGATGTATATAGTTCTTCAAGCGAATAAACAATCCCTTTTTCATCTTTAAATAAAATATCTTTTCGGCTGAATTGGGTTGGCGATTCAAGTCCTGCAGCGGCTGCAACGCGGAACAATCCTTCTCTAAGCGTAATGAGGTAGTTTGCGACACGGTGCTTTTTCTCGTCAATGACAAGCGCTTTTTCCAATTCCGGATCGGTTGTCGCAACGCCGACTGGACACTCGTTTGAATGGCATTTTAATGTTTGGATGCAGCCAACCGTAATCATAAAACCTCTTGCAATATTTACAAGGTCAGCGCCCATTGCCAGCGCGATGGCGATTTTGTCAGGGCTAAATAATTTTCCTGAAGCGATAATTTTTACTTTATCGCGGACACCGTGCCTTCGTAATGCGGAATCAACGAGTGGAAGTGCGGTGTAGATCGGCAATCCAACACTGTCAGCAAGCTCTTGATAAGACGCGCCCGTCCCGCCTTCCCCACCGTCAACGGTGATGAAATCAGGGCCTTTTCCTGTATCTTTTATTTGCTCTGCCAATTTGTCAGCTTCATCGGGCGCCCCAATCACAACCTTCATCCCGACAGGTTTTCCCGTGACGTCCCGTATTTTTTCCATTGCATGAAAAGCTGACGGCAAATCTGGAAAGTCAACAAAGCGATTCGGGCTGTCAATTGGTTTCCAAGGTTCAACTCTACGGATTTCAGCGATTTCTGGTGTTACCTTCTCACCGTCTACGTGCCCCCCGCGTGTTTTTGCCCCTTGTCCGAATTTCAATTCATACGCTTTTATTTGCGGGAAAACCTCATTCTTTCTTTTCAATTCATCCCAATCAAATTTCCCTTCGCTGTCTCTTACACCAAATAATCCTGGTCCTATTTGGAAGATGATATCCACTCCACCTTTCAGATGGTACGTGGAAAGCCCCCCTTCGCCTGAATTCATCCATGTTCCTTTTGCCATCGCAAGTCCTTCAGACAGCGCAGTCAGCGCCCGTTTTCCAAGTGCCCCATAACTCATTGCCGACATTCCAATCAATCCCCTGACAACAAAAGGATATCTTGTATTCGGACCAATAACCACCGCATCTTCCTCTTTCAGTAAATATGCAGGAGATTCATGCTTTTCCATCACTTCTTCCCGGCGGGAAAATAGCGGATCTTTTATTAACAAATAGCGATTCGTTTCAACAACTGTCTCATAATCAATATTTAACTCTTGTGTAAGTTTAGGAAACATCGCATTTCTTATATAAAACCCCGGTTCATCAAAATCTCTTTTTGAACCAAAACCAACAACATCCCGCTTATATTTCGCGCTTTTTACAATATGTTGATAATCATCACGCGAAAAAGGTTTACCTTCACGATCATTGTTAAACCAATATTGACGAAATTCCGGCCCAATTTTTTCTAAAAAATATCTCATCCGTCCCAACACGGGATAATTACGCAACACCGGACTCGCTGTTTGCCTCCGATCCATAAAGTAAAGTGATGTTATCGTAACAATGATGATTAAAACTGTGACGATGAATGCAATAAAACTAATCACTATTATGTAATTCGCAAGATTCATTTCCATTCCTCCTAAGATAAAGCCTTTTCACCATTGATTATATTCTTCTCAAACCTCCTATATTTCATTTCCCTATTTTAAATCCCCTGCTTTCCAATGTAACATTCTTGGGCCAAAAGGTTGGCTCTTGCCGATTTTCTTTTAAATCGCGCTTTCAAAGGGTAGACCGTCCCTTTTATCCCTTTGAATGCTATAACGGCAAAAATAGGATTTAGAGACGAAGGATATTGTCAAATCCCTTCCTATTTGATTAAGTAAGAGTTATTTTGTACCAACTATAGAGAAAGAAGGAATGGACTGATACGCAATTTTTTCCGCTTCCGTATAAATCAGATCGTCAAAGTCTTGATCTATTCGTATATTGTGGAAGCCCAATTGAAATAGCACGGCACGATCCCACTCGGGCCTCATTGCATAGGTCAGTGGCAAATGTTTGGCGATCTCATCGCCCTCGCTGAAAAGCTCTGCTTCATCGTATTGCGGAAATCCTAGCTGTATCGCTTTTTTGATGTCCCTTTGATAAATTTTACCGTGTATTTTATTAGCAAGTGAAATATTCCAATTTGCATCGAATATTATCACTTTCCCACCCTTTTTTAACCATTTGTGCCAGTCAGAATAGACTTTCTCTGGCTGGTGCAACGTCCATGTGACATTACGGGAGATGATGATATCGAAGGTGTTTTCCGGGTTAAAGGAAGTGTCGCCAGTGACATGGATAAATTGTGGTTTCACGCCAGCTGAATCGCAATTCCTTTTCGCTGCAGCGATCATATCCTTTGAAAAATCCAAAGCTGTCACATGATGCCCCATTTGTGATAAAACTATCGTAAAAAAACCTGGTCCAGTACCGAAATCTAAAATTTGGAGAGGGCGATCTTCGGCAATGCGGGCTTGTAAAATGCTCTCCCAAGCCTCTTTTTTAAAGCTGTTTAGTTCATCATGAATAATTCCATCATATATTTTTGCACTTTTATCCCAATATTTTCGATGCTTCACTTCATACATCGTGCAAGCTCCTCTTATTATCTATTTCAAGGACACAATATTGCTCCTTGGTCATCGAATTATGATGTTACTTCAATTAAGTAGTCATTTTTCTAAGCCGTGAATCGATTTGTCCGTGTTGCCATCTTATTGCAAGTGAGCCTCCAGTCTTCCTTCGGCGGCCCAAACCCCACAGAACCCGGTATGCGGATTCCCCACACCGGGCTCTTCAGAAATTGATTCACCGTTTTGCGTACATCTTCAATTTCGAATATGGAATTGAAAGTCTAGGACGCTTTTCCACCATTTGCTTAAACTGTTGTTCATCTGGAAAAGCTTCCATCACCGCGTTATTTTTTTCCACGGATCTGAAAAAAGATCCCCCTATTTAAATATCATTATTCAAATAAGGGGATCGTGTTATAGATCTACTTATGCAGTTTAAAATTGACTGAACCTTTGATAACATCTTTCCCTTTTTGATTCTCGGCAGCAACGTTGAATGTTAAAACGTCATCCGTTTTTTCAGCCAATTCCGCTTTGAGTGTAATTACGTCATCGAGGAAAACCATGCCTGCAAATCGAATGATGTAATCTTGGACGAATCCTTCTTCCAAGTATGGCGTGAACAATTTTGCGAGGTTACCCATCGTCCACATTCCATGGGCAATAATTCCCGGCAATCCAGCTTTTTTGGCATCTTCATCAATTGTATGTATTGGGTTAAAGTCGCCTGAAGCGCCGGCATATTTGATTAAGTCTAAGCGTGAAACAGGTGAAAGTTCAATTTTTTCCAATGAATCGCCTGTTTGGAGATTTGCTAGTGAAGTCATGCTTCTTCCATCCCCTTTCTAACCGCTTCATTTATAATAATAACTGAAGTTGATGAGAAGATTTGATTGCCTTCCGCATCATCACCGTTATTTTCTGTTACAAGAAAACCCATTCTCCCACTTGAGCCTGTTTTTTCATAGTAATCTTTTATCTCGGTATAGCAGTATACATCTTCGCCAACAAAAAGCGGCCGCTCGTAATGAAAACGTTGTTCGCCATGGATAAGCCCTTGTTTTGGCAATTTCAATGCTTCGATTTGTCCGTAGTCAAATACTCTTGGGAATGTAACCGGTGCAATATTTTTTCCAAATCTGGATTTTTTCGCATATTCGGGATCTAAATAGACAGGATGTTCATCACCAATTGACGCGGCAAATTTTTTGACAGCACCGCGCTCTACCGTGTTCAACACTTTTTCAGAGCGTTTTCCAATCATATGTTCAAACATGCTTATCCCCCTTTATAAAGTTGTTCAAAATTGGGCTTTGTTGTCCTACTTTTTGAACGCACTCTTTTATAAAACCTTTTATTAAAGAAAAAAATAAGCTACGCTTTCGGGCCGCCTGCAACGTAAATGACTTGTCCGCTAACAAATCCTGAGGCTTCATCACAGAAAAACGCTACGGCATTTGCAATATCAGCCGGCTTTCCTGAACGTCTCACTGGAATTTCTGCGGCGCGGGCCTTAACAAACTCATCAAAATCAACGCCAATTCTCTCAGCTGTTGCTTTTGTCATATCAGTTTCAATAAAACCTGGTGCAACGGCATTTGCCGTGATTCCGTAACGGCCTAGTTCGATTGCCAACGTTTTTGTAAAGCCTTGAAGCCCAGCTTTTGCTGTTGAGTAGTTTGCTTGTCCGCGGTTTCCTAGTGCTGATGTTGAAGAAATATTTACGATACGTCCGTAGTTTTGTTCAACCATGTATTTTTGGGCTGCGCGGGAACAGTTAAATGAGCCTTTCAAATGGACATCCATGACCGTTTGCCAATCGTCGTCAGTCATTTTGAATAGAAGGTTGTCTCGAATGACTCCAGCATTGTTTACAAGAATATCGATTTTTCCGAATTGATCTGCAACCGCTTTAACAGATTCTTCGACTTGTTCAGAATTGGCAACGTTCGTTACAAAAGTTGCTACTTCTGCGCCCATGTCACGAAGTTCTTTTGCGCCTGATTCTAAAGCCTCTTCATTAATATCAAATAAAGCTACTTTTGCGCCTTCTTGGGCAAATTGTTTTGCAATGCCAAGCCCAATGCCTCGGCTTCCCCCTGTTACAATTGCTACTCTACCATCAAATCTACCCATACCAAATCCTCCTTATTTTTTTAAAAATTAAATACCCTATGTGATTAACATACCGATTTAACGGCAAATTGTCAAAAGATTTTATGGAACAAAACCGTCAACCCCCTCCCTCTTTTTTTCAGTCTTTGTTATACTGAAAAAAGAAAGTTGAAAGGCGGCTTGTCAATGGTTATTGAATTAAAAAATGTTCATTGGAAACGGCAAAATAAATCAATTTTAAAAAATATAAATTGGGCGGTTGAGGAAGGCGAGCATTGGGTATTGCTCGGTTTGAACGGTTCAGGGAAAACGACGCTGTTAAAAATGATTAACGGCTACATTTGGCCGACAACTGGCGAGATTCGTGTTCTCGGAAAACAATTTGGGAAGTATCCACTCGGCGAACTGCGGAAAATTATTGGCTGGGTGAGCACTGCCATGCAAGAAAAATTGCACGGTGAAGAATATACGGAAAATATTGTCCTCTCAGGAAAATTTGCTTCTCCAAAGCTTTATCACGATCCTGAACAAGAGGACATCGACCGCGCCTTATCATTAATGGAGGAATATGGATTAAGCGGTTTTATCCACCGCCCCTATGCTTCCCTTTCGCAAGGTGAAAAGCAAAAAGTACTTATCGTTCGGGCGCTTATGGCATCGCCAAAACTATTAATTCTCGATGAACCGTGTACAGGGCTTGACGTTTTTGCCCGAGAGCAGCTGCTTGAAACGGTTGAACAATTAGGAAAACAAAAAGATGCACCGACATTGATTTATGTCACACATCATATCGAAGAAATTTTGCCGGTCTTTAGCAAAACATTGATGCTGCGGCAGGGCGAGGTCTTTAAAACGGGCAGAACAGAAGAATTAGTCACCGAATCCCAGCTCAGCGATTTCTTCGAAGCCCCATTGCCAAAACGGGCTTTTTATTTATCCCAGTGCAACCATCCGTAAGGCCCGCTTCAACGCGAAATTCTCTTTCCGTCGCTTGTTCATATTAAAATAGTTAAAGAACCTTGCTTAAGATTGCAAGGTTTTTTAACTTCCTGTTTAATTATTAGAATGTAAATCCAATGGGTTCTAAGCATGGCCATTCATGTTGAACTAACTCTCAATTCTTTCTTTCGCCGGATTACAATTCGGCTCCTCCGTATTTGTTGATTCGGCTAGTTTATGCAAGTAATAGCATTCCTCGCGAAACATGTGATCAGCCATTAATGGGGATAAAATGGAAAGGGATGTATTCGTAAGTTCCATTTCTTCCAGTTCTTCCAAAAAGGTTTGGAAAATTGCCATTTCCAATTTCACATCATCATTAAACTTCTGAAGAGCAGGAAATTGTGAAAGGTTTGTTCTTAAATAACCCACCATTTCAACCGCTTTAAGATAAAAATCTTCAAAATGCTTTGTAAACATTTCACTTTTCTTTTTTAACATTTTCTCGGTGCGATCAAGATTTCCTTCAATTGCTCCTGCATGTCCCGCACCATCAAGAAGCCAAATTAAGTGGTGGTGGAGAGGATGGGAAACAGGCGGGACTTGTTTATTTAACAAATAATGCAAAATGCGAACGTACTCCTCAAGTTCATTCACCATATGATTTACAAAGGACGGCGTCAAACTAATTGAAATCTTCCCCGCTAGATGGCTTCGAATGATCGCAAGTTTTAATTGGCGTAATTCGAACGCTTTTTCGTAAGCAGACCTTGTTAGCGAAGCTAATTCATTTTCTCCTAACTGCTTTCTAGCCTGGGAAAGCAATGTATCAAATGTTGCAATCATTTGATTTGCTTCCCGGACGAGCCGTGTTTCTTTTGGTGACAGTGCATCCCGGATAAAACGGGAATGATCACCAAGAATTTGTAACCAAAACCGGTGTTCAAAAAGCGCGGGTTTTCTATAATCATGGCGTTCCACTTACTAAAAGCCCCCTCTTCACATACTGGAGTACTATATGCAAAAAGTGGGTGTTTGGTTATTTCATTTTTGAGAATTTTAACGCTCCGATTTCCCGGAAACTCCAGCTTCCGAAAATGTTGCCATCTCGCACAACATGTTTGTTGCAGCTTCCACAATTGGAAAAGCGAGTGCAGCCCCAGTCCCTTCCCCAAGCCTCATTTCCAAATCTAGCAATGGTTGTTTGCCTAATTCCTCAAGAGCGGTTTTATGGCCTGGCTCTGTTGAATGGTGACCGGCGATCATATAATCGGATGCACGGTTATCAAATTGATTCGCAATCAGCGCCGCAACCGTACAAATAAAGCCGTCAACAATGATCGGAATTCGATTTCGCGCTGCTTCAAGCATGGCACCGGCCATCGCAGCGATTTCGAGACCGCCAAGCTTTTTAAGCAAATCAAGCGGGTCATTCTGATCAGGCTTTCGCGCTTCAATTGCTCGTTCGATGACGCTTTGCTTCTTTGTCATTTGATCGGAATTCAAACCCGTTCCAGGCCCTATCAACTCTTTTACATTTTTTCCAGTTATCACAGAGAGCAGCGCACTGGCTGACGTTGTATTACCGATGCCCATTTCACCTACGATCAAACATTTTGCACCATTTTCAATCATTTTTGCTGCTTCTTCTTTCCCTACATTTAGGGCTTGAATCACCTCTTCTTCTGCCATTGCATCTTCTTGGCAGAAGTTTCTTGTCCCTGCTCTTACATTGCGGGCGATTAAACCTTCCCCATCAACAGCCTCGGCAACACCCACATCAACGATTTCGAAGAGCGCGCCAATTTGTCTGCTGAAAACGTTCATTGCAGCCCCGCCAGAAAGAAAATTTAAAACCATTTGTGCGGTTACTTCTTTCGGATAGGCTGACACCCCTTCTTCTGTCACACCATGATCAGCCGCAAAAACGAGAACGCCCGGGGGGGCCACAACAGGGAAGCGGCTTCCTGTCATTTCTGCAAGCTCCACGGCCAACGTTTCCAAACGCCCTAAACTTCCGATCGGTTTTGTAAGCGTATTTAAGTATGCTGATACTTCTCTTCCAATATCTTTAGCCAATAAAGGGATTTCAACCAACTGTTTCATATTTTTCTACTCTCCGTCCTTCTCTTTTTTCTTTCCTTTTGCTTCCTTAAAAACGATGGCGCTTCTTTCATACTCCACATCTTTTCTGCCTGAACGGAAATTGACGACTCTCGCCGCTGCGAAAAAGTAATCAGATAAACGGTTAAGATATTTCTGTGCAAGCGGTGGAATATTTTCTTCAATTCGCGAAAGCGTGACAACATCGCGTTCCGCACGTCTTGTCACCGTTCTTGCGATGTGCAGAGCCGCCGCTGCTTTTGTGCCGCCGGGTAAAATAAATCGCTCCAATTTAGGCGTTTCTTCAATATATGCATCAATTCGTTCTTCAAGAAAATCAATCATTTCCTGTTTTAGTTTATATTCGCCATTACCCGTTACGTTCGCTAGATCACCACCGCAATCGAATAATTCATGTTGAATTTTTTCAAGCTCGTCAATGATGTCTTGAAATGTTTCTTGCTCAAGTTCTGCCATTGCCTGCCCGACAAAACAGTTTGCTTCATCCACGGTTCCATATGCTTGCACACGGATGTTATCTTTTTCCACCCTGCCGCCAATCAGACTTGTTCTTCCTTTGTCACCTGATCTCGTATAAATTTTCATGCTTGCACCTCCGATTATTTAACCTTTTTAATTGTTTGAATTGCTTTCATTATAGCATTCGGATTGACGAATCCGTTGCTCATTTTAACCGTTTGGAAATACCATACCAGATGAGATCAACCCGATCTGATCTCGTTGTAAGGTCTTGGTAGCACCAGCCTGTTAAGTCCCGCCATATACGGTCTTCCTTCTCAATCGGAACAATTCCTTTTGAAAGATCATTTCCAATGATGATAAGTTGCCGGATCGCGCTTCTTTCTTCCCATTCAAGCCATATATCGCATTGTTCATTGAACTTTTTCCTTATTTCATCACTCTCACTAAAAGGTTGAATGCACATCTTTATATAATTTTCGACGCCTTGCAGAATCGTAACATTCTTGAACGTGTCAACATTTTCAAATTCTTCTCGTTTAAAATCACTATCGTAGGCGGACAGCCATCCCGCATTTTCTAATTCCTTATTGTAATGCTTTTTTATCCAGTTGGATTTTCCATTGAAGGCACCCCCGAACACGAAATGCAACGGTCTCCCCTCCTAAGCTGTTCAATTTCTGCGGTTAATCGGTACCCACAGCCCGGTTCTATCGCCCATTCCCAATAGGATTTCTTAATTGGAGAATACTTCTCCAGGAAAAAGCGAATTACACCCGCATGGGTTATGATGGCGAGGTCATTGATATTTTCATCTTTAAAGTGTTGTATTGCGTTTTGCCAACCTTCTTGCATTCGCATAACAAACGATTGAAATGACTCACCATTCGGTGGTGCGGTTTGAAAAGCGTTATCTACCCAACTCCGATACACTTGCTTATTTTTCAACTGGTCATACGATTTGCCTTCAAAGTCACCGAAATTCATTTCACGCAGTCTGCCATCTTGGATGATTCGTTCATAAGGGAACAACGTCGTTGCGGTTTCTGTGCAACGTTTAAGATCACTTGAGATAACCAGATCCGGGATGGAAAAGCTCGTTCTTAATGAAGCCAATCTTTCCTTTTCTTCAGGAAGGAGAGAGGGATCCATCCATCCTTGGTATCGTTTTTCACGATTATTTACTGTAGCCCCGTGGCGAATAAGTGTAACAGCCACAACACGAACCATAAATACGTTTCTCCCCCTTCTATTGCCGCGCCAAGCGTATCGCCTGAAATGCCGCCAAATTGTTTTTCGATAAAAACTTTGCTCCAAACTGAAAATAATATCGTTGCAATGAATAGAACACTTGCATAATAGAATACAGTTGCATCAATAAAAATGGTGATGAGAAGAAGGAGCGCCAAGCTTACGAGATGAAAACGAAAATCTTTTCTTTCCAGCCCTTTTTTAAAAAAAGCAGCAATTCCCTCTGGTTTTGCTAGTTTCCCAAATAAAAACACATAACACATCGCAAGCCGTGAGAAATAAAAAAGGAACACTATTAAAATAAAAGTAAAAAAGGCAGCCATTTTCAATGTTTCTAAAATAAAGATATATCGCCACCCGAGTAAAAATAAAACCGAAAGAACGGCAAATGATCCCGTTCGCGGGTCGTCCATAATTTCAAGCCGCTTCTGTTTGTCGCGGTAAGAGAAAAAAGCATCACTTGCATCCATCCATCCGTCAAGATGCAGCCCGCCAGTCATACCAACCGAAACGGTTAAGACGAGGAGTGAAATGACTGGATCAGATAGCTGAGGAACTGTACGCAAGCCAAAAACAATGGATACGACAATCAAACCGAGCAGCATTCCGATCAATGGATACCACTGTATCGCTTTCTTTAAGCGAGGTTTATCTAATGAATATTCTTTTCTTAAAGGAATGACAGTGAAAAACTGCAGCGCTATAAAAATTCCATCGATGCTCTCCTTTACGAATCGCGCCACCTATTGTTTCCCCCACTCATTCATCGTGCGGATAATTTGCTCGATATCGAGGTGGCGAGCAACATGGGCGGCAAATTGTTCATAAGCGAGTTCACGCTGTTCAAACGAGTTCATCTGCTCGTGGGGTGACTGAGACAATGAGTCCTCCGCTTCAATATTTATCTGTTCAAAAGTCGGTACAACACCTAAAATCGGTAAATTCAGCTTCTTCTCCAGCCAGATTTTTCCATTGTAAAAAAGGTCAATTTCTCCGCGGAACTTATTAATAATAATGCCCTTTACACGCGCTAGCTGTTCTTTTGTGAATAGCTCCATCGTTCCTACTAAACTGGCGAAAACGCCGCCCCGTTCAATATCTGCAATAAGAATGACCGGGACATCGGCGATTTCCGCCACCTTCATGTTGACAAGTTCGCGGTCATTTAAGTTCATTTCAACCGGACTGCCGGCACCTTCAATGACAACAAGGTCAAATTCTTTTTCGAGATTCGCCAACGACTCCTTAATTGCTGCGATTCCTCGCTCATAAAATTTTTCGCGGTATTCCGATCCCGAATACGTTTGCACCTTTTCACCGAGGAGGATAACGTCCGAAATGCGGTCGCTCTTTGGCTTTAAGACAATCGGGTTCATATAGGCAGACGCCACGACTTTTGCAGCTTCTGCTTGTAAAAATTGAGAGCGTGCAATTTCCTTCCCATCTACCGTAACACTTGTTTTGTTTGACATGTTTTGTGATTTAAACGGAGCAACGGCATACCCTTTATTTGCTAAAATACGGCATATCGCTGTGGATAGCACGCTTTTTCCAACGTCTGATGACGTACCTTGCAGCATAATTCCCTTCATGTAATTTTCCTCTCACTTCATTTGTATTGGGATTCCATTCTCACAAACATAGGCTTCATCCGCCAATTGGACAATTTTTTGATGCAGCATACCGAGCATTGCAGTGTAAATGAATGTGGTTTCATCCTTTACAGGCACATCATAAAAAAGCTCATTCGAAACAACAATTAACACCCGATCCAACTGAAGAGTATGTAGCGCACCAATCAAAGAATCAAACAGCCTCTTCCTTTCTTTTTCACCTAGAAAGTGAAACTCCCCCTCTTCTGTTAATCCGAAAAGTTCGTTATTCAGAAGCGTTGTAAGACAATCTAGTAAAACGACACGATTATTTTCGATTTCTGTATGTAAGTTGGCTAACCCTTTCTCCATTTCCCATGTCTGCCAATGGACACCGCTTTCAATACGCCTTTGTTTATGGCGCATAATGCGTTCTTCCATCTCAATATCATTTCGTTTACTCGTCGCTATATAATGAAGCGGGCTGTTTTTCGCTTTTTCTATCGCCAGCTTTTCAGCAAATGTACTTTTCCCACTTCTCACACCGCCTGTTATGAAGATGAGCATTGATTCCGCCAGCTTTCCAGTGCCTCTAATAAGACGTTGTTTTCTTCATGTTTACGAACAGCAAATCTTAAATAATTTCCATCCAAACCAATGAAGTTTTCCGTATGGCGCGCTGTAATCCCTTCTTTAATTAAAAATCGAAGCAGCGTTTCTAAATTTTGTTTCTCATGTTCGCGAAGCAAATAATAATTGGTGTTGCTATTTGAAAGAACAAAATTCATTTCTTTTAATGCACTTGTAACTCGCTGCCGTTCATTTTTTAAGCGGATAACTGATTGTTCAACAAACGTATCTTCTGCTAAACATTGAATGCCTATTTGTTCAGCGACCGCATTGACACTCCAGTGGGGTTTCAATTTTGAGAATCTAGTCATCATTTCTTTGCTTGCCGCAAGCCAACCAAGACGAATCCCGGGTATTGCGAACATTTTTGTAAAGGAGCGCAGCACGGCAAGGTTTGAAAACTTTTCAATATAAGGAATGAGTGTATAGGGTTCATCGCAAAAATCGTAAAAAGCTTCGTCAATAATCACCATTACATGATGTTCTTCTGCTTTTTCAATCATCGTAATGACTGACTCCTTTTCGTACCTTATACCTGTCGGATTATTTGGATTGCATATAAATAATGCAGCCTTACCTGGAAGTTTCTGAACAATTTCTTCAACATCTAGCCTCCAGCCATTTTCTTCACGAAGTTGATAAGAGTGTACACGGCAGCCATGTGCTTCACATGCTGAACGATATTCTGAAAATGTTGGGTCAACGATTAAAATATCTTTTCCACGAAATGCATTTGCTAGTAAAAAAACTAACTCTGCAGCACCATTTCCTATCATCATATTCTCGATGCCTATTGATTCACGTTTTGCTAGTTCGATCTTTAAGGCCATCGATTCCGGGTCAGGATAATCAGCAATGGATGCAAGAAGTCCGTTCCATACCGCACGAATGGACGCCGGCATCCCAAAAGGATTCACATTTACACTGAAATCGATAAGATGATGATTAGGGGATTCAACTTGTAACGCTTGTAAAAGATGTTTCGGGTTAGAACCATGTGCTGGCAATGACAATACATCCGCCTCCAATCCAAAATAACAGCAAGGTCGCAATAACAGTGCGATGCATAATTGAATTCACGTGAAGAATATGATCTTGAGCAAGCGGGTAATGGGAATCACCGATGACTGCCCTTTTTGAAACAATTCCTTGATACGAATTTTCTCCGCCTAATTGGACACCGAGAAGCGCTGCAACCGCAGCTTCCACCCAACCGCTGTTCGGGCTAGCATGCTTCCTTGCATCACGAAAGACAATTCTGAAACAATCCTTTCTTGTGTGTGGAACGAAAGGTTTATTTGCTAGAATCATTACTATGCTTGTAACTCTACTCGGGATGTAATTGACGACATCATCGAAACGGGCAGAAGCCCATCCAAACAAATTGTATTTTTCATTTTTATAGCCAAGCATCGAATCACACGTATTGACAGCGCGATAGACCATGGCAAGCGGAGCTCCTCCAAGAAAAGCCCAAAACAACGGGGAGGTGATCCCATCGCTCGTATTTTCCGCGACGGTTTCAACCGTCGCTCTCGTAATTTCTGGTTCAGTAAGTTGTTCCGTGTCCCGCCCGACAATCCAGCTTAGTTTCGTTCTGGCTTCTGGCAAGTTGCTTTCAGAAAGTGGCTGATAAACTTCCTTTGCAGCATCAGCTAGCCCTTTCGTTGCAATTGTTGTGGCGATAAGTAGTGCTTCTATCGTTATCCCTAAAATGAAATGAAAATGGTAGGCAGCTAGAGTTATCAAAAGCGTTACACTGAAAACGATCGCGATTATAAGTAGAAGCACAATCGTACCTTTAAGCTTTTTGTATTTGCCTTGATTCAAGCTTCTCTCAAATATCGCGATCAACGAACCGATCATTCGAACAGGGTGTGGCAATCTGACAGGATCGCCAATGATCCGATCGATGAAATAGGCGGCTGAGATTGCAATGAGATGATATAGTAAAATCATAACTTCGAACGCCGGCTTTTTCGAATGGCTTCCACTGTACATTTGTATACCGCTTCGCCAATTTCTTTTCCGATCGTTGTAATCGTACCCGCATATTGATGCTTTGCTCCTTGTTGCGTGGCAGCGATTAACATGCTATCGGTTGAAGTGCCTGTCGCGATCGTTTTTGTCACGGGATCCATCACCTTTTCATCAAAAAACGCTTTCGATTTTGCTTCTGTTGCTGTCATAAGTGCATGAATAAACGCTTCTTCTGCTAAATACCCGTTTATAAAAACCCAACAATTAATTGTTCCAATCGGATGCTTGAGCCATTCATGTTTCTTTGCTTGCGAAACATCAACCGAATTTCCCACCCCGGCAGTGACGATAACAAAAAGCTCAAACTCTTCATTTTTTATATAGCATTTTCCAAGATTTTGCAGATGTGCCGCTGTCAGCATGGCGATTGAATCATCGGCCTTGAGTCCGTAATTTTTAATGAAACGAAGCATATCACGCATCGGATCATCACAGTTGTAATCTTTGTCTACATGGCGATTCACAAATGCTTTTTTCCATGAAAGGCCTGAACCAATGACCGCAGAAGATAATGTTTTCAGAGCATAAGGAAATTCGATTTTTATCACTTTTTCATCTTCATAAAGATCCATCCCAGAAAAAGTGAACCCATTCTTTTCGCTGCATCCTTCGTTTACTTGTTCGGCTTTCAACATATCCCACACTTCTTTCATATTGTTTAACAAAGCCAAATCAAAAAAGCCCACCCGACAAGAATGGACTTGAAAGCAACATTAGAGATCATTTTATCGATCATTTTGCTGAATGCTGTTTCAAATCTCCCTCCCCGAAGATTTCTTGAAACTTGCTAAAAAAGGTAGGTCTCCTGACTTGCGCTTCCTCTTACTTTGAGCCTTCCCATACAAACGCCTCACAGCCTATTTGTACAGTGGCTTACTCATTTCATCCACGCTTACAGTTGCGGGGGCAGTTCCGGACTTGAACCGGATTCCCTTTTAAGTTTAATAAGTATGTTCAAAAAGGAGGACAACGACCGGACTTTTTGAACATCCTACATAAACACCTTTTCTTCTAGCACGTATTTAATTTAACTTACTTTTTTATTATACTACGTATTTGCTCTCAATAGAGAGATAAGTTGATTTTTATTTGTTGCAATATCAGCAAGTGTGTACTGATCAAGCTCTTGGAAAAAAGCGTTCATTGCATCGTTCAACATTTTTTTCAAACGGCAAGCTGGGCTAAGAACACACGTGTTTTTTTCTGAATCAAAACATTCAAGGAGATAAAAGTCTTCTTCAGTCCTGCGGACAAGTTCACCGATATTTATTTCTTCCGGCAATCGTTTCAGCCTGATTCCGCCATTCCTTCCCCTTATTGTTTCAATATAGCCATGCTTGCCTAATTCATGAATGATTTTTGTTAAATGGTTTTTTGAAATGCTGTATGCTTCTGAAATTTCTTTAATATTTGAGAGAATGCCTTTTTCCTTTAACGCAAGAAAAATGAGCACCCTTAAAGAATAATCAGTATAGTATGTCAGACGCATAAAAAGCCCCTCTTTTCGCTGTTTTCTCCGCTTTCTTATATCCTACCACACCCAATCTTACGGCTAAAGATATTAACATTTTGTGAAGGAAAATGTGACAGATTTTAAAATATGTATTTTAAATATATCTTTTAAAAATTATTCGAGGTATAAATGAATTAGAAAGTGATAACAAATAAGGAGTGATTTTAATGTTGGATGCAAAAACGATTGAAATCATTAAATCTACCGTTCCCGTTTTAGAAGAATATGGCCAAACGATTACGAAACGTTTTTATGAAATGATGTTTGAAAACCACCCGGAATTATTGAATATTTTTAACCATGCGAACCAAAAGCAAGGAAGACAGCAGCAAGCGCTTGCAAATGCCGTTTATGCGGCTGCTGCAAACATTGATAATTTAGGAAATATCCTTCCAGTCGTCAAACAAATTGGCGAGAAACACCGAAGCCTTGGCATTAAGCCGGAGCATTATCCCATTGTCGGCGAGAATTTGCTTGCTGCGATGAAAGATGTGCTCGGCGACGCGGCAACTGATGACATTATGGAAGCGTGGAAAAAAGCTTACGGTGTTATCGCTGATGCGTTCATAACTGTAGAAAAAGAAATGTATGAAGCCGCAGAAAACCAGCCTGGCGGATGGAAAGATTTCCGCAATTTCATCGTCGTAAAAAAAGTAAAGGAAAGCGATGTTATTACTTCTTTCTACTTACAGCCTGAAGATAAGCAAGCGATAGCTTCTTACCTTCCTGGCCAATACATTAGTGTAAAGCTATCAATCCCTGGTGAAACATACACACATATCCGCCAATACAGCTTGTCCGATGCCCCAGGAAAAGATTACTACCGCATTAGCGTCAAAAAAGAAACAGGAATGAATGGCAAACCTGACGGGAAAGTTTCAACCTATTTACATGACGTTGTAAAAGAAGGAGATATTCTACCGTTAAGCGCCCCTGCGGGTGACTTTACGCTTGACGAATCGCATGGCTTGCCTATCGTTCTCATTAGCGGGGGTGTTGGACTTACCCCATTAATGAGCATGCTCAATACATTGGTTGAAAAAGGATCTCGCCGCGAAGTAACCTTCATCCATGCGGCTATCAATGGCAACTACCATGCTATGAAGAAGCATGTCGATACTGTTGCCGATAACAATGAAAACGTTCGCGCATTTTTCTGTTACGAAAAACCGACGGATGATGATCGCAAAAACGGCTGCTTTGCGAAAGAAGGTTATGTTGATTTAGATTGGCTGAAAAAAATATTGCCTTCCAATGAAGCACACTTCTACTTCTGTGGTCCTGTTCCTTTTATGCGTACAGTAAAACACGCTTTAGAAGATTGGGGCGTGCCGGAAGATCGGATCCACTTTGAATTCTTTGGCCCTGCAATGGCACTTGAAAAAGAGCCTGAAGCAATCGCAAATTAATATTTAGAAATAAGGCTGCGCGTCATGGCATGTGACCGCAGCCTCATTTGATTTCAAAAGTTAAGGTTTCTAACAGGAGCGAATATTGGAACTAAGCTTCACCTTCTGTGTTTTACCAAATCCCGCGAACCATGGAAAGCATTCTGCCTCTGTGCACAGGATTTGCGGGATCAATGCCGCAGCCCATCAGCCAGCAGGCTGCCTGTTCTCTTTGTTCCGGGGTGATCGGGTGATCTAACGCACCTGACAAGCCGTCAACCATGCCGTACGCAACACGGGGATTCCTTAAGTCACAGCCTCTTGCGTATGGCCACATCACTCGACAGACACGATGCCAATAAAATGGATTTCTGATTTTTTCACGAAAAGTATTCATGAGGATAGGATCAGGGTACAAATGATACACCTCCTCCATTCTTCAATAAATAACCATCCCCTAACCACATTCTATTTTTATAAAGAACGTTTGTATTGGCGCTTGTACTTATGCTTAATCACCGATTTTTTAATTAAAAAAAATCTCCGCGATCATAATCTGTACACCCATCCGAAATGGCTTTTGAATCTTTTGGGTCATCAAAATAGGAAAAAATATATTTCCAATTTGATGTCCTTGAGTAAACTTGATACATGCCTGCAGCAATCCTTAAAACATTGCAGCTAAATCCAACAGCCCTGCCGATATAGCCAAAATGGTGGTTTCCAATATATTCTCCCGTTTTCAATGAACCTTTGAATGTATACGTGGTGTCATCTCCAATTGTTTGTTTTAAATCCCAAAGCCCATTTGTTCTCGTTAACAGGTAGAAAATTCCCAATCGGTACGTATTGGCATAGGCTAACCCTTTTGATTCTATAAAATGGTCATAGTTCTGTTTTATTTCTTTGGCTGCTTTCAAATTTGTTTCATAAATTTTCTTAAACGTGAAAGCGTTCAATTCATTCGGCAGTTTCAAATGATTTTCAAATTCTTTCATTTGCGCTGCAGTTTCTTTTCCAATCATTTGTACTTGCCCAATAATCATTTCTTCCAATTCTTCTTTTTCTTTTTTTGTTAACGATTTTTTATACATCAAGCCTACGGAAATGAAATAGCAAAAAAACGGAACATAAGCAAGAGAGAAAGTACCGTAAACACTTAAAACAGGTAAACTCAACAAAAAAGCCAAACACTTTAAATCGGTTTTATGACATAAAGCGGCAATGACAGCCAGTGAAGCGGGGATAAATAAAAACATCGTAGATTCAAGCTTTGCCATTTGAGCCATGTTGTCTGAACCAAATCCCAAGAAATCATTGATCCATATTGCAAATCCAAAAAAAGAACCGAGCAGTCCAAAAAACATGCTGAAATAATTTCTGGGATGTTTTGTAGGAAAATAACGGAACAAAAACACTAAACGGTTCAGTTTCAAGTCAACCACCCCGTCAAATACAAGGACTTACCTTCCAATGATGGCAAGTCTTTTTTGCATCTATATTATTCAGAAGCACCGGCAGCGTTCCGTTGATCCCTTTCAACCTTTTTCTATGAAGTTTGCAATTCGTTGGGATTGTGGTAAAAGCCGTTTCCCTAAAAATCTCTTTTCCGTAAGATGGAGTGAAGAAAAAAAGAGGAGGGAATCCTCTTGGCAAACCGAGTTGAGGAACCCGGCATCTTCACCTCCCAGAAAATTCTTGTAAAGGATGATCCGGGTTATTTATTGGCCAAAAGGTTAATGGATATCATTGGGGCCTTATTGGGTCTTATCGTTTTTTCATGGGTCTTCATCATTGTGGCAATTGGAATAAAATTGGAAAGCCCTTGCCAACCGATTCTGTTTAAGCAAGTGCGTGTCGGAAAGGATGGCAAGGAATTTACGATGTACAAATTTCGCTCCATGGTGCCTGATGCGGAGAAGAAATTAGAAAGTCTCCTTGAAAGGAATGAAGCAACTGGACCTTTGTTTAAAATAAAACATGATCCAAGAATTACAAAAACAGGGAAATTCATTCGAAAAACAAGCATTGACGAACTTCCCCAAATTTGGAATGTATTAAAAGGCGACATGAGCCTTGTCGGTCCTAGGCCTTCGCTTCCGAGCGAGGTGCGGGAATATAGCGAGTACGATAAACAGCGATTATTAGTTAAGCCGGGTTGCACAGGATTATGGCAAACGAGCAACAGAGCGCATTTTGATTTCGAGAAGGTAGTAGCGTTGGATTTGTTGTACATCCAGCACCGTTCCATTCTCACAGATATTAAGATTATTTTAAAGACCTTCTTGCTGTTATTTGGTTCGAAAGGCTCTTACTAGTGCGTGTTCAAAAAGGAGGACAACGAGAGGCAAGCTGACGAAGAGATTCGCAGCCAATAAGGAAGTTCGACTAAAGACACCACGTCCTGTGATAACGTCGAACTGACTTACCTCCTGTAAGCCTCCGGACTTTTTGAACATCCTCTATTAAAATTCCAAACCTTTGACAGCTGTGATTCCTTCATCATAATAATGCTTTTCAGGCATAATAACGGAAACAAGATCGGCTGCGTCTTTTACTTCCTGTTTTGCATTCCTTCCAGTGATGACCAAATGAACATGGGACGGTCTATTTTGAATCAAATCAATCACTTCATCAAGCGGCAACACATCATCGATCGGAAATCGATCAATAGAAAGGGCATTGTTTAATTCATCTAAAATGATAACATCATATTCCCCGCTCATGACGGCTTCTTTTGCCAGTGGCCATCCTTTTTTTAACGCCTCCCGGTGTTCTTCAGGTGTCTTCGTCCAAGTAAATCCCACGCCAAGCTGGATCATTTCAACACCCAATTTTTTGAATGCCCGCTGTTCGCCATAGCTGCGTTGTGGAGATTTAATGAATTGAAAAATTTTCACTTTCATCTCTTTTCCTGTGCTGCGCAATGCAATCCCTAGAGCAGCGGTCGTTTTTCCTTTGCCATCGCCTGTATAAACGAGTGTTAACCCCCTTTGGTTTTGTTTCGTTTTATTCATGGCAACCACCCTTGTATTCAAGGCATTTTTGAATCCAATTTTCTGCCATTTTAGGGTTTGAGGCAAAGTGGAACTGGGTATAGCCTGCAACGAGATTGTTTTTTAAGAAGCCTTCCTTCTTTGTTCCGCGCATCCCCTTTGTTTCATAAGCATACGGGAAATCTTGTTCAGAATGAAATGTTGTATAATGGAATTCATGCCCTCTGGCCATTTCGTTTTCGTGAAGCAAAAAGTTATGGCGCTGGCCTTCGACCTCCCTATACCCAATCGCCTTTAAAGTTGATTCGACTTTGATGTTCCCTGGAATGATTCCGACCATGCCATACGTTTTCTTTTCGGTCGTTTCAATCGTGTTCGTTAAATACATAAACCCACCGCCTTCAGCTAACGTCGGCACGCCATTTTCAATCGCTTCTTTTAGGGAGGTTTTCACGATTTGATTTTCCTCAAGCTTGCTTACAAATTCCTCTGGCAAGCTTCCCCCTATGTAAATCCCATCGATTGCATTCGGTAATGCTTCATCCGCTAACGGTGAAAAATAAACAAGCTCCGCACCGTAAGACGCCAGAATTTCTAAATTTTCTTGATAATACGACTGGAATGCCATGTCTTTTGCAACCGCAATTCTAACAAAGGGATCTTTCTTTTTTTCAAATAGCGAGGAGCTGTTATTCACATGCAAAGGCTCCACTTTCGATAATTCAAGTAATTTGTCAATATCAACCGTTTCAAGAATAAGCTCCCCTAAACGATCGAAGAAAGGATCAAGATCTCCTCGTTCAATGGAAGGGATGAGCCCAAGTTGTCTTTCCGGCACTTCAATGTTCTGTTCGCGCTTCAAATAGCCAATCACAGGAATGCCACATTCTTGTTCGATTGCTGTCTTTACGATCTTATAATGTCCTTCGCTTCCCACTTGATTGGCAATCACCCCCACGATCGCGGGCTCATCTGAGAGGGTTTGAAACCCTTTGACAATCGCTGCTGCGCTTCGCGCCATACTTGCGCAATTCACAATAAGGAGCACTGGACTTTTCGTTAATACACTAATCTCAGCTGTGCTCCCTTTGTTTGTTCTCGGATCTTTCCCGTCAAAAAACCCCATCACGCCTTCAATGACCGAAATATCCGCTTCTTTACTTCCATAAGCAAAAATATCAAGCACTGTATCCTCATGAAACATCCAACTGTCTATGTTGCGCGAAATTCTTCCGGTTACTGCTGTATGATACGATGGGTCAATGTAATCTGGCCCGCATTTAAACCCTTGAACAGTTAGCCCTTTTTTCTTTAATGCTGACATCAGCCCAATGGTTACCGTTGTTTTTCCGACACCGCTTCCTGTACCGGCAACGACAATTCTTCGTTCATCCAATAGTATTCCCTCCTTTTCCAATCTACTTATGTGAAACCAAACTGTGAATTAAAATTCTTTTATTCCATCTATATTGACCAAGCTTATTTCGAGTTTTTTACAGCTTCACGAGTTAAATAAGTTGGTGTCATAAAAATTTGCGGCTTATTAATTGTCGGATGGGTTTGCGTGCTGATTTGCACTTCGTAAACCTTTTTTAATTGTTCTTCGTTTCTTAAGAGGTCAACATCCCCTACGTCCAAAAATGTCCCGTTATAAAGCAGTCCTATTCGATTTGCATAGAGGGACGCAACATTTAAATCGTGCAAAATCGCAAAAATCGTTAACCCTTTTGTTTTCTGCCATTCTTTTAATAGATTTAACATGTTGAACGTATGTTTGATATCCAAATGATTTGTCGGTTCATCTAATAATAAAATTTCCGGTTCTTGCGCCAATGCTTTTGCCAGTAGCACCCGCTGTTTTTCACCGCCGCTAATCGTTCGAAATTGCATATACCGAAACTGTTCAACATTCGTAATTTCCATCATGCGATCAATAATTTCACGATCATAGGTTGAAAGCCTTTTTAACATTCCTTTTTGATGAGGATAGCGGCCAAGGCTAATAATATCTTCCACTGTATAATCAAATGTCACTTGCATTTCCTGTTGAAGAACGGCAATTTTTCTTGCTTTTTCGAGCTTAGATAAAGCTGAAATTTCTTTTCCATCAATTGTTACTTTTCCATTTTGGATTGGCAACCGGCCTGTAATAAGTTTGAAAAGCGTTGATTTGCCGCTTCCATTTGGCCCTAGTAAAACAAAAAACTCCCCTTTTTTAATTTCCAAATTCAGATCATGAATAATCGGGGTCTTTGAATATCCGCCTGCTAGATTTTCA
The DNA here is from genome assembly GCF_003097615.1 of Pueribacillus theae. Taxonomy (NCBI): domain Bacteria; kingdom Bacillati; phylum Bacillota; class Bacilli; order Caryophanales; family Bacillaceae; genus Pueribacillus; species Pueribacillus theae. The sequence continues at coordinate 56,175 of NZ_QCZG01000011.1, read as the reverse complement.
ATTTTAATCATGATGAACCCCTCTTCCAATTCTTTCTCTTATTAATAGGAAAGCAAACACGGGAGCGCCGATAATGGCTGTCACTACCCCAATCGGCAATTCTTGCGGGGCAATAACGGTTCGTGCCAATAAATCGGCCAAAATAAGGAAAGCACCGCCGGTTAACATGGACAGCGGAAGAACGTGATGATGATTCGGACCTGTCACAAGACGAACGAGGTGCGGAATCACAAGACCGACAAATCCAATCGAGCCTGAGACAGCCACCGCAGCCCCTGTTAGTAGAGAAGCTCCGATTAAAATCCATACTTTGCCCCTTTTCACATTGACGCCGATATGTTCAGCGGCCTCCTCACCTAAAGCCAGAGCATTCAATTCACGATAATGGAAAAGAAGGATGAACGCGCCCACGAGCATAAAGGGAAAAATTAATTGCACATGGCTCCACCCTCTCATTGCGACACTTCCATATAACCAATAGATGATTTGTGTCATGGCATCCCGGTCGCCTAACGAAATTAACAAAGAAGTGATGGCACTGATAAAAGCGCCCACGATAATGCCTGCCAAAATAATCGTTTCAATCGCCAAGCTTTTGTTACTCAAACGAACAAGCCCAAACACAATTACCAGCGTGATTAACCCACTAATGATTGCCACAACTGGAAGGGTGAATTTTCCCAAACCGATAATCGTTATTTGAAAGAATAGCACGACGACTGCACCTAAAGCAGCGCCAGATGATACACCGATTGTGTACGGGTCGGCTAGGGGATTGCGTAAAAGCCCTTGAAATGCCGCGCCTGCTATGGCTAATGAGGCGCCAACACAAAGCGCAAGCAATACTCTTGGCAAACGGATATTCCAAATAATAAGTTCTTCATTTTTGGCGATGGGGTCAAGAAAGCCAAGCCCAAACGTTTTTTCTAACACGATATGTAAAATCGTGCTAACAGGAAAACTCACACTGCTTACGAGTAAACCAAGAAGAACTGCGCTAACTACAAGCGCTCCCCCCAGCACATACAGCCAAGCGATTTTACTTTTTGAACGTTTCCGGGTAGATAAGTTCTGCAAGTCTTTCAACCCCTTCAATTAAACGGGGCCCGGGCCTTGTGACAGTGTCATTATCCACATCAAAAACTTGTTTGTTTTTTACCGCCGGAACTTCTGCCCAGCCTTCGCGTTTATAAACTTCTTGTTCTGGCTCGTCAACATAATACCCATACGTTGTAATAATGACATCGGGATTTAACTTAACGATTTCTTCTTCGTTCATCTTCACCCAGCCTTCTTGATCTGCCGCAACATTAATCGCTTGAATCGACTCAAGCATTTCGTTCAAAAATGTATTTTTTCCCGTCGTAAAAATATCTGGAGCTGGGGAAACTTCTACCCATACTCTCTTTTTATCTTTAATCGATTTTGCTTTTTCTTTGATCGCTTCAAGACGCTCTTTCATACCTGTAATCACTTTTTCTGCTTCATCCGGCGTCCCTGTTGCATTCGCCAACATTTCGATTGTACTGTAAGCATCATCAAAGGATGAGGCGCTTCCCGTTACAACCACTTTAATTCCCGCTTCTTCAAACTGTTCCAATATATCCGGGTGATTATTATAGTGATAGTCTGTTACAAAGGCAACGTCTGGCAGTAACGTGAGAACCTTCTCAGCATCTATATCTTGCCCCCCAACCTTTTCAATATCTTTCGTCTCCGCAGGGTAGTTGCAAAAGTCAGATACTCCGATAATTTTATCGCCCAATCCAAGCGCAAACAAAATTTCAGTATTGCTCGGTTGAATCGATACAATCGATTCAGGCTCGCTTTCAATCGTCACCTCACGGCCGGCATCATCCTTGAACGTGACTGGAAATGGATTCTCATTTGTTGCTGTCGTTTCCTTTGGTTCTTCCTTCTGACTGCTCTCTTTATCAGACTGGGTGCCGCATCCGGCAATAAGAGCCATCATTAACAAAAGAACAATGCCTGAAAGTCCCCATTTTTTGAAAAATTGATTGCTCAATGTTCCTTCCCCCTTTAATTTTTTGGCAACAAAAAAACGCCTTCCAAGAGAAAAAGCGCTAGTGTGAAAGTGTTTCCTACGATTTATCTGCCTAAATATAGGACACTCTATATAACATCCCTTTCCCCGAGGAATCTTATAAAATAAATAGGCAGGTCTCCTGACTTGCGTGTCAACAGTTGGCTATCCTTCCCATGTAAAATAATACACAGTGGAACTATTAGCCTTCCTCAACAGCTTACAGTGGCGGGACCGTGTTGGATTTGCACCAACTTCCCTCTTCGCCTTAAATGATCACCATTTAAGAAACCTATTTATTCTATTATTCTTTTTTTGGTTCCAGTTCTTAGTATAAAGAAGCAGACTTCTTTTGTAAAACTATACCTTTATAATAGGTTGTTTAGCTTTTGCCTCTTGAATGCTCCTCAATAATTCTATTCTTGATCTAGGATAGCTTATATTCTTCATTGGACCTTTAATCGTTTCAAATACGTCCATGATCCACGGCTTTTCCAAATGACTTTTATTTAAAATTGCTTCGTCCTGAAAAACGATCGTTGGACAGCCTGTTGAAATAATCTTTCCATCGTTCATAATCCATACCTCGTCGGCCCATTCAAAGGCAAGATTAACATCATGTGTCGAAATAATCATTGTACGGTTTTCATTTTGAATTGCATTCAGTACATTCATGATTTTCTTTGTATAATAAGGATCTAATCCTGCAGTAGGTTCATCTAGAATGAGCAGCTCAGGGTTCATCGCCAAAACCCCTGCGATCGCCACTCTCTTTTTCTGCCCTAAGCTCAAGAAATGTGGCGGCTTTTCTTTTAGGGAAGCCGTTTCAGTTAAAGCCATTGCAACATCAACAGCTTCCTTTACTTTCTCAGGGGCCAATCCCATGTTTCGAGGACCATACTTGATGTCCTCATAAACACTGGATGAAAAAAGTTGGGAGTCCGGGTCCTGAAAAACAATTCCAACATGCTGGCGAAGCTTCTGTTTCTCAATGCGTTTGTATGTCATGCGTTCGCCCTTAAATAGCATGTGTCCGGCCGAAGGTGTTAAAATGGCATTTAAATGTAAAAGCAAGGTCGATTTCCCGGCCCCGTTATTTCCCAGTAAAGCTATTTTTTTACCGCGTTCAATTTTAAGCGATACATTCTTTAAAGCAGCCGTATGATCTGGGTACTGGTAGGAAATGCCTTTTAATTCAAGGATAGGTATATTCATTATTCCTGCTCCTTCTTATGGAAAAGAGGCGGGGCTAAGTAACAATATTTTGTCAATGATGGCCGCTCCGCCGCCTTATAATGTTGGTGCAAATGCAGACATTATAGAGAGAAGTAAAAAAGCACAAACGAGTACGATCCAGTGTAATTGCTTATATGTTTGGGTTATCTCATCGTCAAAAATTTCCTTTCCATCGCCTCTAATCTCTATCGCCATATGCACTTCCTTTGCCGACCTCATTGATTTTATAAAAAGACTCACTAAAAGCTGCCCTAATGAAGAGATGGCATTTCGGCTGGTTTGGTATCCAAGCCTGCTCGTTTGTGCAAGGCGAATTTCAACCGTCTTTTCCAACAGCACAAACAGGTATCGATAAGTAAACAGAAATAGCTCAATAAACAAAGCAGGAAGCCTTAGCTTTTGGAAAAGCCAAACAATTTGTTGGATTGGTGTCGTTAAAATAAAAAAATACATGCAGCTTACACTTGCAACAACGGTGAAAATTAACTCTATCGCCATTTTGTATTTCGTTTGGCTAATATACAGTTGCCAAGGCCCCATTTTCATACTTAAAACAGAATCTAGCAATTCCATATTTGCTGGCACTATGGAAATGAGTATGGCCAAAACACTTGTCAACAAGAAAAAAATAGGAAGCAAGAGGATTTTAAGGTAATAAGCCAAAGGAATCTTTGCTCCCAGTACAATCGCTGTACTCATCACAAAAAATGTAAAGATTGCGACTGCTGCATTCTTTGTCAGTAAGCAAAATAATAAAAATAAAAAAGCAAACAATCCTTTTTCAATCGGGTGTATGTTTCGGTATGAATTAATATACGCGTATTGGTCAATCTGAAGCATATGGCTACTTAATATCTCCACGATTCGAGTATTTTTTTCGCGCCCTTCCAAACCCGAGCACATACCCAATCACAATTGCTCCGATTGCAGATTGCAGAGAAAATAGCAAACTCTCCGTTTCTCCACCGGGTGGCTCCCACAACGCATCAAACCAAGGTTGATAATCAGGGGCGATTTCCCCGATAACCTCCTCTGCCTTGCCATCTGCGCCTTCAAACTCAGAATCTTTATGTAAATATAATGGAACTACGGCAAGCAGAATGACAAAGAGAAACAAAATAGCATTCTTCATAAATTAACGCGCCTCCTTGATAAAAACATCTAATTGCCTTAATTCACTCATATTGTATTTTTTTATCAAGTTCATAACAATGACGGTTAAAAGCCCTTCACTAATGGCCAAAGGGATTTGAGTGATAGCAAAAATACTTGAAAACTTATAAAATGATCCCAACACCCCGCCGACTTCACTTGGAAAAGCAAGGGCCAGTTGAATGGAAGTAATGACATATGTCCCTAAATCTCCAAGCATAGCAGCCAAAAATACACAAACGGAAAAGGATAGATTTAATTTGCTTCCACCTTTAAAAACTCCATATGCAATAAATGGGCCAACAACAGCCATTGAAAAAGCATTTGCCCCTAGTGTTGTTAGACCGCCATGAGCAAGCAGCAACGATTGAAACAAGAGAACAATCGTTCCAAGAACACTCATTGCCGTAGGTCCAAATAAAATGGCTCCCAACCCAACTCCAGTTGGATGTGAACTGCTTCCAGTCACGGAAGGGATTTTTAGCGCAGATAAAACAAATGCAAAAGCGCCTGACAAGCCAAGCATTGTTTTTACTTCTGGATTCTCCCTTATCTTAGCTTTAATCGATCGCAATCCCAGTACGATGAATGGTATCGTTACGACCCACCAAAAAACTGCCCATCCTAAAGGAAGGAAGCCTTCCATGATATGCATGGCATAAGCTGGACGGTAAGAATTTATCCAAAAAAAGCAAGTCAGTCCAGCAATACCTGTAAATGACAGCCAAAAAGATTTATGATTCATGAATAATCCCCCATTTTGATTACGCCAAAGATTTTCATCATCGATAAACGTTTGTCCATCTGAATGACAGGTTTAATTAGGTTGTTTAACAGTTTCTTGTTGGATTTTTTCCTCAAACCATTTGATTTTTTCCCTTAGTTGGACGGTTTCGCTCACAAGAAAAATCGCAGGATGTTGAATATTTTCTTGTTCGCTAAGCATGTCGATGTTTCGCAAATATCCTGTTACCGTTCGCTGCTTCTCCAATGTTCCCCATTCAATAATGGCAGCGGGCGTGTCAGGGTTTTTTCCGTTTTCAATCAATTGGTTGCAAATATATTTTAAGTTTCCGACACTCATGTAAAAAGCGATCGTATCGATCCCTTGAGCGAGCGCTTTCCAATTAATATGGTCTTGCTGTTTTTCTGCTCGGCCATGCCCAGTCACAATCGCAAAGCTTGACGCATGATCCCGATGTGTGACTGGAATGCCTGCATATGCCGGTGCGGCAATCCCGGCAGTCACTCCCGGAACAATCTCGAATTCGATCCCATGCTCACTTAACACCTGTGCTTCTTCCCCCGCCCTTCCAAATACACACGGATCGCCGCCTTTTAACCTTGTAACAATCTTTCCTTCACTCGCTTTATCAACGAGCAATTGGTTGATTTGCTCTTGGATGAGAGCATGCTTCCCAGGCAATTTTCCGCAAAAGATTAGCTCGGCACCCGATTTTGCAAATTCGAGAAGTTTCGGATTGACAAGCCGATCGTAAGCAATAACATCTGATTGTTGAAGACATTCCATGCCATATACTGTCAACAGCTTCGGATCACCTGGGCCTGCTCCTACGAGAAATACTTTTCCTTTATTCATTTTGCTTGCCCCCTTCCTTTTCTAGTAATTGCTTAAAGGCTTCTTCTCTTTCACGCTCATCCATGTGCCGATATCGGGTCTTCAATAATTCTTTTAATATGTTGTTTCTAGTCTGTTGGTTTAAACTAGTTGATTTTACAATTTGGCGACATTGATCGAGAAATTCAACATAGCTTTCGTAGTTTTCATCATAAATTTCAGAGAGCTGTTGTTTTATTTGCCGTGCTAATCCAGGACTTGCCCCTGACGTTGAAACAGACAATATCAATTTTCCCCGGCGAAATGTTGCAGGAACATAAAAATTACTTAAATTTGGGCGATCAGCAAGATTAATTAATTGATGCTTTTCGCTTGCTTCATAAACTTGCAAATTGACTTTCGGATCATTTGTAGCCGCAATAACGATTGCTGCGTTTTTTATATCGATTGGTTCAAAGCATTTCGCTTTCCAATGCAAACGTTGCTGCCCATGCCATGTTTTGATGTCCGCCGTCACTTCGGGACTAATGACAATAACGTTTACCTCTACCTCTAGTAAAGGAAGAATGCGTCTTGTTGCTATTTTTCCGCCCCCAACGATGACAACGGTGTACCCTTTTACAGATAACATCATTGGAAGAATGGTGCTCGTACCCTTTTGATCGTTCATGCTTCCTCCTTAAATGGAATGATTGCAACAGAAATTGTGACATTTCCTGACTTCTTCTTTTCGAGAGTTAGATCGGCTGCACCACTATACAATAAAGCGGCAGGTTCACTCACTCCATATGCACCCGTATATTTAAAGACAACCTCTGATGGATGATTAAAAGGAACTTCGTTCAATTGTTCAGCTGTATAAGTGACAAATTCCCACCCGTATTTGTTGACAACATCCAAGAGTCCTTGTTCGTCTTTTTTTAATTCGATTGTACAAACAGCTTTTACACTTCGGATAGAAAATTGCAACTCGTCCAAGGTTTCTGTAATTACACGTTCAATTTCCGTAGCAGATGTTCCGCGGTTGCAGCCAATTCCCAAAGCGATTACTTTTGGTCGATAAAGAACGCCCTTTTCTAAAATCGGTTGTTCTTCTTTTGTTAATTGGCGATGTGTGATAACAAGTGCCGTATCTGGTTTTGCTTCAAGCGCTTGATTAATCGAATCATAGATCGTTATATTTTTTGGTAAAGGGGTATCATAATTCCACCAATGTTTTTCACCTGATTCTTGGACAACCGCAACTTCGTTTTCATTGACGACGGCTGCACTGGCAGATACTAAATTTTCTTTTGACTCCCATGTCCAGCCGAACCTGCGCCCGAGTAAATCGACCGGGATCGTTTTCTGTACTTCCGATGCTGTCGTAATGACAGGCTTTGAACCTAGAAGGGCTGCCACTTCGTTCGTTAATTCATTTGCCCCGCCTAAGTGGCCCGATAAAACACTGATCACATGCTCTGCTCGATCGTCAATCACGACAACCCCCGGGTCTGTCATTTTATTTTTTAAATGGGGAGCAATTAAACGGACAACCGCGCCGATCGAAACGATCATAATTAAACCTTCATACGAATGAAAAAGCTTCGGAACAGCATGTTTGACGCTTCCTTCAAACATCTCGATTTCCTTTTCCTTCTCATCGCCTTTTGCAAATTTTGCAGGATAAAATAAATCGGACAATGGCAAAAGCGAATGCAGCCGGCGGCCAATTTCCACCCCATGCTTTGTAATCCCAACGATTGCATATTTTTTCATCATGCTTTCACACCTTTACGAAAGCTGTGGGTAAACTCTTTATCATATAATTTGGAACGGTACTCTTTTTCATGGATGCTAGGGTCGAGCGCCCAACCTGCCAAAATCATTGCCTGTTTACGAATTCCGTTCACTCTCATTGCCTCATCCAGTTTTCCAATCGTTGTGCGTACAACCTTTTCATCTGGCCATGTCGCTTTATATACGACGACAACAGGGGTTTCTTCATGCCAATCAGCAGCGAGAAATTCCTTTACAATTTTCTTTGTTAACGTCGCACTTAAAAAAAGGGCGATCGTGCAGTGATGCTTGGCTAAATCCTTTAGCTTTTCCCTTTCCGGTACAGGCGTCCGGCCTTCCGCACGCGTCAATATGACGGTTTGCGTTAAATCGGGAATCGTTAATTCAGCTCCCGCAACCGCTGCACTGGCAAAAACCGAACTGACACCAGGAACGATCTCAACGTCAATGCCTGCTTCTTTCAGCAGTGCGATTTGTTCCATAATTGCACCAAAAACTGCGGAATCTCCTGTATGGACGCGAACAACCTTTTTACCAGCCTTCACGCGATTGATCATCATATCAACCATTTCCTCTAAGTGCATACCCGCTGTTTTTATGATTTCGGCTCCTTGTTTTGCCTTATTTATTAGTTCGGTATTCACAAGTGAATCCGTGTACATGACGACATCTGCTTGCTCAATTAACTTTAACCCTTTGACTGTCACTAAATCGGGATCTCCAGGTCCTGCGCCGATAATATGTATTTTCATTTCCTCACCACCATTAACGTTAAATACTCTAAATCAACATCCTCTAACTCTTCTACATCCCAAATAATTTCTTCCTTTGATGTCACTTTTGTTACGACGGACGCCTTGTGGGTAAGATCAAGCTCGCGTAAGATCGACAACATAAGATTCATTACTTTCGCCACTTTAATAAAAACGATACAATCGTTTTCTTGAATGGCTTGTTTCATCGTTTCATAATCATCACATGCAGGAACGATTGCAACACGCTCGTCACCATCCGCGAGTGGAATCCCAAGTCGTGAAGCAGCTCCATTGATTGATGAAATGCCGGGAACAGATTTAATCTCTATCTCTGGATAGCGTTCTTTCATCAGCCTCATCATATGAATAAATGTGCTGTATAAAAACGGATCACCTTCCGTAACGAAAGCAACATCCTTTCCTTGTGACAGCTTTTCCGCTACTTTTTCAACCGTATTTGACCACTCTCGTTCGAGGATCGTTTGGTCTTTCGTCATCGGAAACACAAGTCCAAGCATTTCTTTTTCGTGTTCATTAATATACGTATCAACAATTTGATGGGCATAGCTTTTCGCCCTGCTTCTCTTTTTTGGATAGGCGATAACCTGAGATTCCTTTAATACTCGAAAGGCTTTTACCGTAATTAATTCAGGATCTCCCGGACCAACGCCTACACCGTACAATATTCCCGGCATATTATTCTTCCTTCCCATGTCTCGCTGTAATAGAGGTTGTTCAAAAAGGTACAGAAAATCCGCAGCGCATCTCTTCGTTACGGTCTAAAAAACCTTGCTCATGTACCAAAAAACGTACACTCCGCCGGTTTTTCATACCGTGCCTCGATCTGCTTGCGTCTGATTCAGTCCCTTTTTGAACTTGCTGTAATAATATAAATCGGATTTAAAGCATCGAATCGGGTTAAATTCAAAATCGGCTTACTGCGAGAAATTTGGCAAAGCGTAATGTCTGTTTGAAACCCGTATTTTTTAAATCCGTTAACCGCTTCATTTAAATTTTCGATCGTTACAGCATTCACAACAATTCGCCCGTTTTCATTTAACCGCTGACAACAAATATCAAGAATCGGTTCCATTCCACCTGCCGTTCCCCCGATAAATACCGCATCAGGGTCTTTGAATTCGTCTAAATGATCGGGTGCTTTTCCGTGAACTACCGTAAAATCTGTTCGGAATTTTTTCATATTTTGATAGCAATTTTCAAGATCCGCTTCATTTTTTTCGATGGCGAATATTTCGCCTTCCCGAGCAATGCGTGCAGCTTCGATTGCCATTGACCCCGTACATGTTCCGATGTCCCAAACCGTACTGTTTTCCCTCAAGCCAAGAGCCGCAATGCTTAACGTACGAATTTCCTTTTTTGTAATCAGCCCTTTTTCCGGTTTGCGCTGGAAAAACTCCGCATCCTCTATTCCTAAAGTCCAAGTTGGAGACGGAGAAACCTTTTTTAAAACCACAACGTTTAGCGGTGAAAAAGTTTTGTTTAACAGCTCTTCAAGTTGGTACCATCCCGTTCTTTCGTCTTGACCGCCTAAGTTTTCGGCTACAAACGCTTCGTATTCCGTCATATTGAAGTCGATTAAATACTCCGCAATCTTCTCAGGGGTATTTGTATCATCTGTTAATAGGGCAATTTTTTCTTTTCCATCGATTTTTTGTGCGAGGCCTTTCATCGACCGGCCGTGGACACTGAGAAAAACTGCATCTTGCCAGCGTTCGCCCATTTTTGCAAAAGCGAGCTGTAACGAACTCACATTTGGATAAATTTCAGCATCGACTTTTTTCGACAAATAGCTGCCGATCCCATAGAAAAGTGGATCACCTGATGCTAATATTACGATGTTTTTCGTTTCTGATTGAAGACGTTCAACAAGAGGGGATAATCCCCCTTTGATTGTGATTTTTTCACCTGCATAATTTGGAAAAAAAGCGAGTTGCCGTTCGCCTCCCATTAAACACTCACTTTCATCAATGAATGTTTCATAAAGAGGAGGCAAACTTTCCTTGCCATTGTCACCAATTCCAATGATCTTTATTGTCATGAAGACGTTCCTGCCTTTCCTAAAAACTTGCCTTTTAACGTATAAAGAGATGTTTCAATCTCCAAACCGCCGCGCACCTCCTTCAAGGCAGCCGCGTTGCAATATTGGCAAATCCGTTCAAAAAATTGTGTATGCCCATTTTCAAGCATCATATCACCGACTTGGGAGGCTGTATTGGCTTCTCTGATTTTTTGAAGCAAGGCTTCATCCGCTCCAGATTCCTCTGCCACTTCTGCAAGAAAATTAAAATCGATTGAAGATCTTCTCGCATGGACCATCATGACACCTTGGGCAATTTTGGAAAATTTCCCCATCATGCCAACCATGGAAACCTTTTTCATTCCTTTGTTTTTACAAAGTTTCAACGTAAAACCGATAAAATCACCCATTTCAATGAAAGATTCTATAGGCAAATCAGGGTATTGCTTCATTCCATATTTTTCACTTCGCCCACCTGTCGTAATCACGACATGATCAATGCCTGCTGCCCGTGCAACACTTAACGCTTGGGCAATACTTGCTTTATAGGATGCATGAGAAAAAGGAACAACAATCCCGCGTGTCCCCAATATGGAAATGCCGCCAATAATGCCTAATCTCCCGTTTAATGTTTTTTTGGCGATTTCTTCTCCATCCGGAACGGAAACAATAATTTTTACACCGCGGGTAATCCCATATTCCATCAGCACTTCTTGGGCAACTTCCTTGATCATTTTTCTCGGTACAGGATTGATCGCTGCTTCCCCAACCGGAATCGGAAGCCCTTCTTTCGTCACGCGCCCGACGCCTTTTCCTCCGTCCAAATGAATGCCTGGTTCATCCGCCCAAGAAACCGTTACTTGAATAAGGGCGCCATGGGTTGCATCCGGATCATCGCCGCCGTCTTTAATTAATTCCGCTGTCGCACTTTTTTCGTGAAGGTGGCAATTTTCCAACGTAAATGTAACATCTTGGCCTATTGGCAACGTAATTGTGGCTTCGGTTTGCTTCTCGCCTGTAATTAATGCTGTCAAGGCCGCTTTTGTTCCTGCTGTGGCGTTCGCTCCTGTCGTATAACCGTGCCGTAACTCCTTTACGTTTTCAGGCTCTTTTTGCATTGTTTACACCTGTTCAGCCATGATTGAAAGTGCGTTTATAGCAGCAACAGTGACGGGGCTCCCGCCTTTTCTGCCGATATTTGTAATGAATGGGATATCAAGTTTAGCCAGCTCTTCTTTTGACTCAGCTGCTGAAACAAAACCGACGGGCATCCCAACGACAAGATCCGGTTTTGCTTCGCCTTCTTTGATAAGACGAATAAGTTCAAGGAGTGCTGTCGGCGCATTTCCGATTGCATAAATTCCTCCTTCTATTTCTCTAACTGCTTTTCTCATTGAGATAATCGCTCTCGTTGTATCTAGTCGCTTCGCTTCCTCCATGACATCCGGATCTGAAATGTAAACGTGAACGCTCCCGCCGAATTTCTCGATTCGGGGCTTGTTGATTCCTCCTTGAATCATTTGTACATCTGCCACGATCTTTCTTCCCTTTCTTATGGCATAAACACCGGCACGAACAGCATCTGGATGAAATACGACACTTTTTCCCAGTTCAAAGTCAGCAGAGGCATGAATAATCCGCTGCACAACAGGGTATTGCTCCTCTGTAAAAGGATGTTCACCGATTTCCTCGTTAATCATGTCAAAGCTTTTCCCTTCAATTAACTGGGGTTGAACTGTTATCGGTTTAAATTCTGTTTGAAAATCCATTTCATCACTCCTCTTTTAATTAGGGTTATTCGATTGGAATTTTTTCATTTTGAAATACTTGCTTTACGGCTTCTAACACATCAGTGAAATTGGAATAGACGGTCTCATAATTGATTTTCGGCCGTTTTATGACAATTGTCTCGATTCCCATTTCAAGAGCGGCAGTCAACTTCTCATCAACTGCCCCCACCTTTCCGCTCTCCTTCGTTACCATAAGGGTAACCCCATAATGCTCATAAAGGGCTTTATTTAGCGCTTTTGAGAATGGCCCTTGCATCGCCACAATATTTTTCTGTTCAACACCGAGCTGTTGGCATTTTTCCATGTTGTCTTTGCGCGGCAACATACGGGCAACGAGCTGAACATCTTTGCAATCCCGCAGTTTTTCAGTGAAAATTTCTAACGTTTTGCTGCCTGTCGTTAACATGACGACGCCCTTTTTTTCTTTGACTAATTCTGCCGCTTCTTCGTACCCATCGACTGCCGTTACTTTTTCGTGTTGAAAGGTTTGGCTTTCCCGTTCATAGCGGATGTAAGGGACATTGGCATCCTTTGCTGCCTGGCTTGCATTTTTGGAAGCTTCTTCTGCAAAAGGGTGGCAGGCATCTACCACAACCTTAGCCTGTTTCTCTCTTATGATTTCCGCCATGTCGTTACTTGTTAATCTGCCAACGTGTACTTCAAGCCCAGACTCTCGTAAACTGATGGCTGCATTTTCAGTGACTACCGTCGCCAATAAGTCATAGCCATTTTCCTTCATTAACAATGCAAGTTCCCTGGCATCACTTGTTCCTGCTAAGAAAAGAATCATCGTAAACCCTCCATTAAGAATGCTGGTGATGGTGCTCGTGTTCATGATCGTGATGGTGGTGGTGATCGATATGCTCCATTGCGTCAAGGCGGTATTGACACGTATCACAATTCATCCGCACTTCTTCTTGCAATGCTTCTTCGACTCGATCGATGACAATATCTTGCAAGAGCGGGTGGAAACCAAAATAATCAGCTAAAATAAATTCGTTTTCCGGGTATTCCGACTCATACCGTTCTTTCATGTCATTCATACGTTTTATTAGAACCCCAGTAAATAAAAAGTAAGGAAGCATCACTACTTTTTTCGCTCCGAGCTTTATGCAGCGTTCGACTCCTTCATCGACAGAAGGGGAGGTTACACCCATAAAAACCGTTTCTACCCATTTAATCTTTAATTTTTCCCAAAGTAGTCTTGTAATCTTGTATAAATCGCTATTGGCATCCGGATCGCTTCCACCCCTGCCAATGAGCAAAACAGCTGTATCTTCATGTTCCATCGTTGGATCAATCCCAGCCTCTGCTAACCGGTTTGATAAAATATCAAACGTTTTTTCGTGGATGCCAATTGGCCGCCCGTATGTAAATGAAACGTTAGGAAACTTTTCTTTTGCTTCATCGATGACAGCCGGAACGTGAATCTTGGAATGGCCCGCAGGCAACAGAATGATTGGAATCAAATAGATATCTGATGCCTTTTTATCTATGCAATTTTCAATTCCGCCCATAATGGAAGGTTTGCCGAATTCCAGAAAGCACGTTTCAATAAGTAAATCCTCGCTCAACTTTGGCTGCATTTTTTTTACAAACTGGCGAATTTCCTCGTTTCCCTCTTCATCTCTGCTTCCATGTCCTACAAATAACACTGCTTTCATCTGTGTTCCTCCTTCTTTATTTCTTAGTCTCCGCACGGAGCGGGCTCTATCTCAATTTTTGGCATCATGTCGATAAACTTAAAGCCTCCAAGTTCCTTTACTCTCCTAAAGTATTTAAACAATCTTTCATTTGGATGGGCATTTTCTTTATACTCTTCAACAATCTGTGTAATTAGATCAACAATTTTATCAGGCTCGATTCCTTCTGCAACTGGCTGGCCGGCATGCCCCGTCCTTCCTACAGGCTTCGCACCTAAGAACAAATCAAATTTCCCTTTCCTAAACACAATTCCGATATCCTCCATCACTGCCTTGTAGCACGCCATCCCGCAGCCATTAATGCCAATGTTTAGTTTCTTTGGAAGGTTCATACCGCCAAGCTTTTCTTCGATTTCTTCGGCATAAGGGATGGCATCATATTTTTCTCCGTCACAAAAATCACATGCCTTGACAGAAAGCACCTCGCCTACAGGAGCTAATAAAAAGCCCACGGATTGGAGTTTTTTCGTAATTTCGTCCGGTTCTGCTGTTGGAATGCGAAGGACGATTTGATGGTCAGGCGAGTATTCCATGGAACCTTTCTCTCCAACTACTTCAGCTAATGTTATCATTTGTTCGGGTGTAAATTTTTTGTTAGCGACACCTGGTTTGACAGCTAATTCAAAAATTGATTCGATTGGCTGCCGCACAACATTTGGTTCTATTTGAAGTGCAGAACTTCCATCAATCATTGCTAAGGCTTCTAATGCGAGTTCCTTTGGAGTAGACGTTTGATTGGCCTGTTTTGTAAATCGATTTTCAGGCGTATTCGTTTTTTGGGGCTGCAAGTTAGCCCCCTCTTGTTTCGGTATCGCTGCTGTTGATGCTCCGGATGCGGCTTTATTTGGCCTGTTTTTCCGTTTGAAAAGATCCGGATCTTGCTCTAAAGCCCACGGTTCTGCTTCTCTCTTTAATCGTTGGCTCGGTTTTAGAGGTTGTACAGTTGAGTCAAGTGTATATTTTCTTTGGTATCCTCTCGGTGTGATCATTTTTCCGTCATACATCATCGTCGTTGAGTTACCGATAATAACCGTTGTTAACATGCCGATATCGTGATCAAGCATGCTTTGCAAATTCGTCATTACGACATGTTGGCGTTCACGATATGCGCTTTTTACTAAGCCGACGGGTGTATCTGGTGAGCGGTATTTTAGCAAGATCCTTTGCGCTTCTACAATCTGCCTTGTGCGCCTGCCGCTCTTCGGATTATACAGAGCAATGACAAAATCAGCTTGCCCAGCAGCTTCAATACGTTTTGCAATCACATCCCATGGGGTTAGATGATCACTTAAACTAATCGTGCAAGCGTCGTGCATAATCGGTGCACCAAGTAAAGAAGCGCATGAATTAATCGCGGATATTCCCGGGATAATCTCGATACCAACTCCTGTTTCTTCTTTCCAGCCTTTTGCTATTAAGACTTCATAGATCAGGCCTGCCATCCCATACACACCAGCATCTCCACTCGAAATAACAGCAACTTTTCGCCCTAACTCTGCTTGTTTGACCGCTTCTTGCGCTCGCGATACTTCTTCTGTCATGCCAGTACTAACGATCTCTTGATCAGTCAACAATCCTTTAATCAGTTGAACATACGTTTTGTAGCCGATAATGAGATCACTTTCTTGAATCGCTTCTTTTGCACGGGCTGTAATGTGTTCAAAGTTACCAGGACCAAACCCAACGATTAGCAATTTTCCTTTTTCACTCATTTGTACAAATCCTCCCCTTATAATCTTTTGAAATTAAGATTTTCTTCGGAGCGTCTTGACAGTTTCTTTGTCACATTCAAATCAACCATTTCCACGTATATTAAGAAGGTGATTTTTGTGCTTTTTCAGACTTTAAAATCCCTATTGGTGCATCGTTGTAACGATCGAAACCCGAACCGCGAAACGTATGGCTTACTTTTTCTTTCAATTGTTCACCTCGGTTAATCGCATTTACGAGTTTCTCAGCATCCTCTGGTAAAATATTTTGATACCATGTACCTTCTGGATAAACGATAACAGTAGAAGCATCTTTACACCGTCCATTGCACCGAGTTCGCGTCGTATGGATATAATCATCAAGTGCTTGTTCCTTTAACACTTTCCGAATTGCTATCGTTACTTCTTCACCATGTTTACGAAGACAGCTCGCGCCATTACAAATCATAATATGAGCTCTCGTTTTTTCTAAATCCCATGTTGCCATGGTATCCCCCTCCTAAACGTATCAAAAGTCCATTCTAACTAATCTCTTTCTCAATTGCCGATAAAAATACAATATGCGGTTTTGCAGTTCTAGGATGAATCGACACTTCGCAATCCACACCAAACACATCATTGATCAATTGAGGTTGAAGTACCTCTGCAGGCGTTCCTGACGCAACAATCTCACCTGATTTGACAATATATAATCGATCACAATAAACGGCAGCAATGTTTAAGTCGTGTAAAGCGGTTAATACAGTACACCGCAACTTTTTTAAAATCGCCATAATCTGCAATTGGGAGTGGATATCCAAGTGATTTGTCGGTTCGTCCAACACAAGAAGTTTCGCCTGTTGCGCAAGGGCTCTTGCGATCAAAACACGCTGCTTCTCTCCCCCTGATAGGGTCGTGAAACTCCGTTCTGCGAAATCTTGCATTCCGACACGCGCTAACGTTTCATTGACTAATTCTTCATCTTGTTTTGTATCCGACTGGAAAGCCGACTTATGTGGGAAACGCCCCATCATCACGATTTCCCGGACGGAAAAATCAAATTCAATCGCAGATTCTTGACGGACGACAGCCATCTGCCTAGCAACCTTACGCGGCGGTAATTTGTAGATGTCTTGGTTTGCTAGGGATATCCAGCCAACATCCGGTTTCATCGTTCGATAGATGCTTTTCAAAAAGGTTGATTTGCCGCTTCCATTTGGCCCTAATAAACCAACGAATTCTTGATTTCGAACAAGGATATCCATATTGTTTAAAATTGGATTATCATTCAGTGTTAACGATACATTTTTGGCAGCAAGATTCATCGCCCATCACCTCCAAATGAATACGTATTGCGGCGTAAAAGCCAAATGAAAAATGGCCCCCCACAGATTGCAGTAATAATTCCAATCGGAATCTCCTCAGGTGCAAACAAAAGGCGGGCAGCGACATCCGCCCAAATTAAGAAAATCGCACCAAGCAAAGCACTGACAGGCAACACGCGGCGATGGTCGGAACCTACGATAAGCCGAACGATATGCGGGATCATTAACCCGACAAAGCCAATCGCACCACTCACTGCAACGATCACGCCGGTTAGAAGAGCCGTGAAGACAAGTAGCACCTTACGAAAAATATCAGTGCTCATACCAAGTGTTGCAGCTGTTTCTTCACCCATCAGTAGCACATTTAATGCCCGTGACTGGATAAGCAGATAGCCAATTCCAATCAATACAGCAAGTGCGGGAATCGTTAAATATTCCCATTTTGCAGCGGTTAGGCTCCCCATCATCCAAAACAAGGCATTGCGAATCCCTTCTTCCCGCGGCGCAGACATGACAATTAAATTAGTGACCGCATTTAAAATAGCGGATACAGCTATTCCGGATAATAAAAGACGAACCGTTGAAATTTTTCCTCCAGTTCTTGCAATAAAGAAAACGATGATGACAGATAGGAGCGCGCCTAAAAAGGCTGCGATTGACAGCGCGTATTGGCCAAATAACCCGAAAGCGCCAAATAAAATGACCAATGTTGCACCAACTGATGCACCAGAGGAAACCCCAAGAATATACGGATCTGCCAAAGAGTTTTTAACAAGTGCTTGGATGGCGACCCCTACGACAGCTAACCCTGCCCCAACGATTGCCCCAAGCAATACTCTAGGCAAACGAATTTCCCAAATAATATTATGTTCAGCTTGCGTCCAATCAACTGTCACCCAATCGCTTAAAACCGGAAGCTGGGAAAACACGATTCGCCACACCGTTTCGTAGTGAATTGAAACGGGTCCGAGAATAACCGCCAACGGCATCGAAAGAATAAGCAATAAGGTCAAACCTATGAGAGTCATCTTAAACATAACTGTCTTTCGATGGCTTTCCCCCTTTTGGCTATTCGTCATCTGAGGCTCTTTATAACCAACCTTTGGCCCATTTTGATATGGAATTTTTTCTAACATAGGAAGCACACCTCATTTGGCGAAATGGACTTTTATTCAAACTTTTCAGGATAAAAGGCTTTCGCGAGTGTTTCTATAGCGAGTGGCATGCGGACGCCTTCAAAAGTATGATCGAGCGGCATCACTGCAATACGCTTATTTTTAATCGCATCCACATCAGCTAAAGCAGATTTGCTAAAAAGAACTTGTTTCTTTTGCTCGACTGTTATATTTCCATAGTCCATAATGACAATTACTTCCGGATTCCGATTTACAACTTCTTCCCAAGTAACGGTTGCCCAGTTTTTTTCGATATCGCTAAATATATTTTCACCACCTGCCATCTTAATCAGTTCACTCAGTATCGTCTGCGTAGCTGTAAATGGTGCATCTTCTCCGCTATCGTACACAAAAACACGAAGGGGTTCTCCTCTTCTCCAATTTGACTTTCAATCCTTTGCTTCACATCATCAATTGAATCGTTGAGTGACTTGATTAGCTTATCCGCCCTTTCTTCTACCTTAAAGATACGGCCAATATTGCGGATATCCTCATACACATCCTCAAGGGTAGGCCCTATAATGTTTGTCGACTGTTGTGCATAAGCTTTTATACCTAATTCCTCTAGCTGTTCCACCGTACCTATGCTATCCTCTTGAAAGGTACTATCCCAACCCGAATAGACAAAATCGGGATTCGCCTCTAAGACTGCCTCCTGGGAAGTTGACGTATACAAATCAGAGCTAATGACAGGAATTTGGGAATAGACCTCCCTATACTCGGGTAAAATTTGATTTGGATGTGAGACTGTGCCAACTATGTATTTTTCCAATCCTAGTGCTATCATAATTTCTGCTGGATGTAAGTCGAACGTGACTACCCTTTGAGGCATTTCATTAAATTGAATGGTTCGATCCTTCGTTTCAATTGTTACCGGTTCATAATCTTGAAAGTCTTTCGCTTCGTTTTCCCCTGATGATGTTGATGAGGTTGCATTTGTTTTTCCGCTTGATTGACCACAGGCAGTAAGGATGATCATCATCAATAAAGATAGCGCTGCGACTCCTAAATGATACTTCCTATCCATCCCCAGTTTCCTCCCCCGCTAAATGAGCAGCATTTTTTAATCGAATTGTGCAACATTGGTTATCTTAGAGAGCAAAATCGTTTCATTCAAACTTATCAGGATAAAAAGATTTCGCGAGTGTTTCCACAGCAATCGGAATGCGCACTCCTTCTGCAGCAGCCGAAAGCGGCAATACGGTAAAACGTTCCTTTTGGATTGCCTCAACATCAGCTAAAGCCGTTTTGTTAAGCAAGGTTTGTTTCTTTTTTTCAATTGGTATATCCCCATAATCGATAATGACGATGACTTCTGGGTTGCGTTTTACAACTTCCTCCCAAGTGACATTTGCCCAGTTTTTTTCGATATCAGAAAAGATATTTTTGCCTCCAGCCATACGGATCAACTCAGTCATGAAGTTTTGCGTAGCCGTAACTGGTGCATCCTCCCCGCTATCGTACACAAAAACACGAAGGGGCTCATCAATTGATCCAATCTGATCTTGAATATTTTCCACCTCATTGTTAATCGATTTGATCAGCTTGTCCGCTCGCTCTTCCACATGAAAGATGCGTGCAATGTTGCGTATATCTTCATACACATCTTCGCTTTTGGGACCTACAATGTTTGATGACTGATGCAAATACGCTTTTATACCAAACTTTTCCAACTGATCGAACGTGCCAATTGCATCTTCTTGAAAGGCGCTTTTCCAACCGGCGTAAGCAAAATCGGGATTCACTTCCAAAAATGCTTCTTGCGACGGATACTCATCGGAAATGACAGGAATTTGAGAATACTTATCTTTATACTCGGGTAAAATGTCGTCATCGAGATAAGCCGTGCCAACCATGTATTTTTCAAGACCAAGTGCTAACATAACTTCTGTTGCATGTTGGTTTAATGTGACAGCACGCTTAGGCATTTCAGTAAACTCAATGGTTCGAGCTCCGTTTTGAATCGTTACAGGTTCATATTTTTGTGAATTTTCCGTTTTATTTATTTGTTTTGCCGACGATGTTTCTTGTGCCTCGTTTGATTGACCACAGGCAGCCAACATCATCACGAACATAAAACATAACGAAGCAACTAATAATTGATTCTTTCTTTTCATTTTTGATTAACCTCAACTTTCACATCGTTTTGGCAAATGAAAAAGGCACTCTTCCTGAAGGCTAGGAAGAGTGCCTGAGCTTCTTTATAAAACTCTCGCACTTGTAATTGTTGGCTATGATTCTGCCACATAATGTCTTAGTTTACGGAGCATGTACTAAAAACACGCAACGTTTACTTAAACATCTTCCTATTCCTCGTAGGATTACTGATGCTTTGATTAAAGGCAGGTCTCCTGACTTATAGGTCATCAATCGCATATCCCTTCCCAGAAACAAATTCCAGTGGTAATGATACCGATCTACCTATTTACAGTGGCGGGACCGTGTCGGACTTTCACCGAACTTCCCTTTTAAGCGTATTGCAAAATACGCACCTTTAACAAACCAATATTCAATTGACTGTTACATATAGCTTATACTATCTTCTTTACAAACGCAATGGATTTTTAATAGAGGATGTTCAAAAAGTCCGGAGGCTTACAGGAGGTAAGTCAGTTCGACGTTATCACAGGAAGTGATGTCTTTAGTCGAACTTTCATTAATAGGCTACGAATCTCTTCGTCAGCTTGCTTTTCCGCTCCTCACTTAAAGGAGTTATGCACCTGCGTCTACAAGCATTGCTCCGAAGCATGCTTCCTCGGTGCAACTCGAAGTGGATCATAGCAGTATCGCTCGTCGCTGTGGTGCTCAAAGCTGCGCTTCCTCGACCTTCTTGCCTCTAATTGTCCTCCTTTTTGAACACACACTAATAGCTTTATTCATACCTCAATGATTCAATCGGATCAAGGCGAGACGCTTTGTTCGCAGGTAATATTCCAAAGACAACGCCAATGATCATTGAGAATAACATCCCTCCAAGTATAACGGGCCAAGATACAAGAGATGGCCATCCGGCAAAATAGGACACTAGCGATGCTGCTCCTCCTCCAAGCAAAATCCCAATGCCGCCGCCGATTAGTGTAAGTGTCACTGCCTCGATTAGAAATTGAAGTAAAATTTGGCCCCTTGTCGCTCCAACAGACATACGAATTCCAATTTCACGCGTTCGCTCTGTCACGGAAACAAGCATAATATTCATGACACCAATGCCTCCTACGAGAAGCGAGACACCAGCAATGCTGCCAATAATTATGGTCATAATTCGCGTAACTTGACCGATTCCCTGTGCAATTTCTTCCATGTTCAAGACTTGGTAGGCTTCATCGGTATCATGCAGACGGTTGAGCATATCAGCCGCATTTTTGCCAACCTCTTGCAGATCATCGGGGTTTGCTGTTTGAAGGGTGACTTGGCTGTATTCACTTTTTCCGAAAACTGTCCGCCATGTTTTCCATGGCAAGTACACTTCATTTGATCCAAAAGCGAAAAGTCCGGTTGGTTTTTCCAGCAAGCCAATAATTTCGACAGGCTGTGACTGAATGTAGAGCACTTGTCCAATCGGGTTTTCCCCATCAAAAAGCTCCTCTTGAAAAGAATGGCTAACGATGGCTGTTCGCCTGCCGCCAAGGAAATCAGACGAAACGAAGTTTCTTCCTTCTTCGACTTTTAATCCATTCAAATCTAAATATGACTGATTAATCCCAGTAATCGAAGCATCTAGGGTGTCTTCTCGATACCTTGCATTGCCAAACTCTGAGCTTGTCGCAATAACCGCTTTCATTCCAGGTATCCCCTCAATGGCTTGAATGTCTTCCGGGGTAAATGGGTTACTCAGCAAAGCGTTAGGATTCGCCTGCAACTCTTCGTCAGAAGGTGTATAAAACAATTCGATTGTATTGCCTTCACCGACAATTTGCGATTTTAGCATCGCTTCGCCACCTTGCCCAATCGCAACGACCGCGATGACAGAACCGACACCAATAATAATACCGAGCATTGTTAAAACGGAACGCATTTTATGAGCGCGAAGCGAAGAAAGCGCCATTTTAAGATTTTCAAACACACTCACCCTTCGCTTCCCTCCTCTGACTCAACATCCTTATATTCACTCGTTAGTTTGCCGTCTCGAACGAGAACAATTCTTTCGGCATACTCTGCTACTTCAGGTTCATGGGTCACAAGAATAATTGTCGTGCCTTCTTGGTTTAAAAGTGTAAACAGGTCCATAATTTGCACACTTGTTTTTGAATCGAGTGCTCCTGTCGGTTCATCCGCTAAAATAAGTGCTGGTTCATTCACAATCGCCCTCGCGATCGCAACACGCTGCTTTTGTCCTCCAGATAATTCGTTAGGCAAGTGGTACATGCGGTCGGAAAGCCCTACCTTTTTGAGCGCTTCAGCAGCCTTTTCTTCCCTTTCACTTTTCGGTTTGCCAGCATAAATCATTGGAAGCTCTACATTTTTTAAAGCATTTAAGCGCGGCAAAAGTTGGAACTGTTGGAATACAAAGCCAATCGATTGATTTCTAACGCGGGCGAGTTCATTTTCATCATGTTCAGATACTCGTTCACCGTTCAGATAATACTCTCCGCTTGTAGGCCGGTCCAAGCAGCCAATAATATTCATGAGCGTTGATTTTCCTGATCCGGAAGGGCCCATGATTGCAACGAATTCTCCGTCGCGAATGTCCAAGTCAATTCCTTTTAAAACATTGACTTGCTCATTTCCCATTGTAAAACTTTTGACGATTGATTTTAGACGAATCATTTGACCGTCACTTCCATGCCTTCTTTTAGCTTGTCTGGAGGCTCGACAATGACTTTCTCCTTGTTTGAAAGCCCATCTGTTATTTCAATCGTTTCATTGGAGACTGAACCTACTTTTACTTTTTGCCGAACCGCCTTTTTGTTTTTAACGATATAAACATAATTATCGTCTCCGTCCTGCTTCACCGCAGTCAGTGGAAGAACGTTCGCTTTATGTTCATCCGTCGTGATTTCAACAATCATTTGAAAGCCGGGTTTTAAGTTCATTTCTTTGTCTTCAACCGTAATTTGAACGGGATATTGCACGCCGCCCGTACTGGTTTCTGTGCCAAGGTTGTCCAATTCTTTCGGCAGATCCGCTACGAGGCTTACTTTGCCTTTCCATGTTTTATCGGGCACAGCGTCAGACTTTAATGTCACTGTCTGGCCTTTTTTAATTTTTAACGTATCATATTCTGAGATGACGCCTTCAACAATCAATTTATCAATTGTTCCGATACGAACGACCGGCTGCTGTTCAAGCTGATTCGCTCCCGCAGCAGCCTGTTCATTCACTTCAACAACTTTTCCATCAATGTCACTTTTTATTTCCAGGTCGTTCATTTGCTGTTGAATCGACTCTTTTTGAAGCTGTTGCTGTTGGATTTCAATATTTGCTTGCTGTTGCTGTAATTTTATTTGATCATGCTCGGCTTTCAGTTGTTCGTTATCTTTATCATCTTTTAATAATTTGTCAAGTTCTTCGTGTTGTTTTCTAAGATCATTCGCTTGCAAGTAAGCCGATCGAAGCTGCAGTTCATTTTGCTTTTGTTCAAGTGTCAGCTGTTTATTTTCGTAGCGGATAAGCGGTGTGCCTTTTTTCACATCATCGCCTTCTTTTACGAAAATTTCAGCCACTTCCCCTTTTTCAGGTGAATGATAAATCGTTTGTTGGTCGGCAAGTTTTAACTGCCCTGGCGTCATGACTGTTTCTGTGATTGTTTCTTCCTTTAATGTCGTCACTTCAGCTGTAATTTTTCCTTCAGCTGATTTTTTCCAAATGTTAAATCCAATCAGTCCTGCAAGTACGATAACAATTCCTACTGCAATCCAAACTTTTTTCATGTTATTTTAAACACCAGCCATGCCGCTAAAAGCAGTTCCGATCATTGAAAAGATGACGGCAATCACAAAGAATGCAATCGCAATCGTCCATGCCAAGCCTTTCGAAAAGTTCGCGACTTTATGAAGCCCCATTGCCGTCAAAATAACTTCCCAAATTGTAAATACTTCCAAGCTATTAAATAAGCCGCCCATAGCTCCTTCTACATTAATAATTGATCCTAAGCTTGTTAAAAGTTTTTCAGGATCACCTCCAACGAGTGCCATGAGAATCCCGTTGATGAGTAAGCTAAGCGCCGAAATGATCATAATATACGTATTCATTGAAAATAATTGTTTAAAAGATACTTCGGAACGTGCAATTTTTGCGATGAGTAAATGAATGGCACTGGAAATCAACACACCAATAATCGGTATAAATAGACCCATGACAATCGTTGTAATTGTTGTAAATACTTGGATTCCTGCGAGTTGATCTTCAGGCATTCCATCAAGTTCAGGAATGTCAACTCCTAGTGTCTGTAACCACATCCCAATAATGGTTAAGATAGTAACAACGACCATTGCCCCCCAAATCTTAGGGCGCTGCTTGATTCGTTCAAACTGCTCACTTGGGCTCCAAATCATCCCAAATAGTGATGGTTTTTCTATTTTTGTTTCTTCAGACATTCTAAATCCTCTCCTTAAAAGTTAAAATAAGCTCATGCCCACTTTATCATATTCTTTTATGTTCTACGATACTACTTTTTTAAAACTTTCTTTTTTTACGCGATCAGGAAGCGATTCTTTCTAGTAGATTATGCTCATTTCCCTAAATTCAACAACCATTCCCGTAATTGCGATTTTTGAAAGTAGATCTTTCCATTGATCGTAATGTGCGGAATGTTCGGGTATTCTTGGATTAAAGATTGTACATCTTCTTTTGCTATGCCTAAAAAATAATGAACTTCGTTTTCTTTAATTAGCTCAAGTTCCTCATCTTCATCGAATGAATCAATCAAATTTTTTGCATTTGGGTTTTTAAAATTTTTCAACCCATCCCCTATAAAATAGCCTGCAATAGCCATTCCAATGCCTATCCATAAGAAATCCAATTCCATTGGCAGCCCACCTTCTTTCCCTTCAAGAGGTTGTTCAAATATTGATTTTAAAAATATTTAATAAAAATGTCGTCAGGATTAATAGAACTCCAGCAATGATGATCACCTTTGCGTCTGTTTTTTTCCCTTTTGTTCGGGCAACCATCATCCGATACAAACCAAAAAGTAAGACGATCAAACCAAGCAAATAACCAGATGACAGTGAAATCATTGGAAATGGAAATAGGATAAGCAGGTAATAAACAGTCGCAATGAAAACAGCGGTCATCATTCCAGCAACGAGCTGATAAAACATGCGCTCTCTCCCCAATTCAATCAACTTTTACCATTTTTTCAGTCAATTCGATTAATTTCTCAATCGTAAGATTTGGATCAATGAGTTGTACCGAATACGTAATCCCATCTTCTTGCCAATTCAATAGGCGAAAATCGCTTAACTCCGCATACGTCCCTTTATTTCCACGAACGTTAATTTCCTCATCTCCCGGGAAAATTTGAGAATCTTCCCCTGTTTCTTCCGGAGCTTCAAATACTGTCATTTCCAAATAAAGACGGTCATCTTTTTCATAATCAATGTTCACTTCATTCCGGCTGATTTCCCCTTTAAACTCCTCAATTTCAACTTTTGAAATTGAAAGTCCATCCTTCTCCGGGAAATAAAGGAAGTCACTTCCGACTTTATTTACTGCATCTTCGAGTGAGCCTTCACTTATTTCACTTAAATCGTCTAGATTTTGAATTTGGACATCATCTGGCAAGTCAAGCGTAAATACGTCAGGAGGAATATTTGGATCAAAGTCAACGCTTGTATACGTAACTTCCGAATCCACATCGCCTGTTGTCGATTTTGTTTTAAGAACCATCCAGTTTTCCTTATCGATCCATAGCTCTTGATTCCCATAGATTGATTTAGTGTTTTGTTTTACATTCGCTGTAATATGATAAGTCATCCGACCGATCATTTCCTCTTCCCCTTTGAAAGAAACCGTATGGGTATCACGTATCGTATTTAGCAAAAGTTGTACTTCTTCTTTCGGTGTAGGTTGATTCAAAGGGTAAAGATTAGCATCATCGAGTATGAAAGCAGTCTTTTCTTTAGGTTGATATGTCATCGTACTTGAACCATCGAAAACAGAGATTGAATCCATACTACCATCTTCATTTACTATCTCGATTCTACTTTTGCCATCTTTGCTACGCCATTCTTTAAAGACAAACGCATCTGCTGTTCTTCCTTTCTCTTGATAAATCACTTTTGATTCACCATAAAAAGACTCTACCGATTCTACTTCTTGCAGTGCATTGTGAATGACTTCTTCCGGTGAAAATTGACTGGATTCATTTGAACAGCCAAATAACATAAAAATAATGATTGCTAAAATCAATGACTTCCCTATTTGCCTACCGTGTTTCAACACATTCACCTACATTTTCCCGTTTTGGCAAGCGGCATACGACACATGCTCCCCGGTTTTCTTCTGAAAACATTTGGATATTTCCGCCATGTTTCTCAATAATTTGTTTTGTAATGCTTAATCCAAGGCCTGTTCCGCGAGCCTCTTTTTTGCTTCTCGCTTGATCTGCCTGGTAAAGCGGATCAAAAATATGGGTGATTTTTTCTTTAGCAATTCCGCTTCCTTCATTTTGAACAATAAAATACACATCATCTCCCGCGTGACTTGAGAGTTCTTTTTTCACAAAATCAAACAGCCAGTCCGGTGAAAGGCTGCCATCTGAAAGAGCGGCTAGCCATATTTGATGTCCATGATCCGTATGCTGTATCGCGTTGCTCATTAAATTATTCGCTACACGTATCATTTGTTTTGGATTGACCTCATATGTGCCATTAACTTCACAATACGTGTGAAGAATGATGCCCTTTTCCTTACATAATGGCTCATAGTCTGAAACGAGCATCTCAAAAAACTCATCACCTTCCACTGGTACAAGTTCCATTTCATATGTTGGTGATTGAAGCAATGTATAGGTTAATAGATCATCTAACATCTGCTTCATAAAATTAGCTTTCTCAACAATAATGTCACGATACTCTTTTTGTTCTTCGCGAGACAATGCTTGTCTTTCATCAAGTGATTCCGCATAAGCCCGAATCGACGTTAATGGTGTTTTTAAATCATGGGAAATCGTTGCAATCATATACTCCTTCATGCTTTGTTCTTTTTCAATGGCTTCCCTTGCTGTATTGATTTGCTTTCTCATATCGTAAAAATGTTTCTGCAATACTCCGATTTCGTCTTTATTTGTAGGTGTTTCTTCTAACGTTTCTCCATTTGCAAAAGCTGTCATCTCATTCATTAAACTTCCTAATCGCTGATTAAGTTTTTTATTAACGAGCATGGCAACAATCAAGTAAATAAGTAAAAATAAGGAGATAAAGATGACGAACATGAACGATGTGCGGTTAGAGACACCCGAAACCCACTCATCTCTAGCTATGTTTACTTTATAAAAGCCGACAAGGCGGTTATCTTCAAAAACAGGCTGTTTGTAGCTGTACGTGCGATAGCCCTGCTTTAGAGAATATAAGTTCTCATATAATTCTTTTTTTCCAATGAGAGATGGCGCTGCAAAAGAAGGCTTCGAATGAAAAAGTACAAAACCGTCCGCATTGTATAACTCGATTGAAACGTGTTGACCGGTAAGTTGCCCCACTTTTTTAAAGTTCTTTTTTGGATGGTATAACGAGGGATCATCTAATACGTTTCGGATATTTTCAAGCTCCGAAGAAGCTTGAAAATATTCCATCACTTTTTGCCCATCGTTATAGGACTGAATCCAAGCGAATAAAAAATAAGCAGCAACAAGGGGAAGAAGCATAACGATAAAATAAGAGAGCAATAACCATGTTTTGAGCTTCATAAAGGTTCACCGATAAATTGATAGCCTTTCCCCCACACTGTTTGAATAAATAGCGGGGCTTTCACAGGATCGCTAAGCTTTTCTCGAAGTGATTTAATATGTACAGTCACCGTATGCAATCCTTCCGCATCTGCTTGATTCCATATATGTTGATAGAGCTCGCTTTTTGAAAAAATGCGCCCGGGATTTTGCGCCAATAATTGAAGGAGTGAAAACTCTTTACTTGTCAAGCTCATTTCACAATCATTAAGTACAATCTTTTGCTGCTCCCAATAAATTATGAGCCCGTTCAAGTATTCGGTTTTTTGAACTTTATGCTGTACACCAAGATACCTCCACCATCTGCGGAGATGGGATTCGACCCGGGCTTTTAATTCAGCTAGACTAAATGGTTTTGCTAAATAATCATCTGCACCAATATGCAAGCCTTCAATCTTATCTTCGTCTTCTTTCCGGGCGCTTATGATAATCATTGGCACATCACTCTTCCAGCGGATGTTCTTACAAAGGGTGAAACCATCCATTTCTGGAAGCATTAAATCGATCAGCACAAGGTCATAACCATTTGCTTGAAAATCCTCCCAACCCTCAAGTCCCGTCGTGGCCCAAGTCACTTCATATCCTTCACGAGATAACATGTCGCGGACGACGCGCGCAATTTCCGGATCGTCCTCAACAAGCAAAAGTCGTGCTTTCATACTAAGCCGCCTCCTGAAACAACTGTATCATACGATATTGCAATGAAAAGTAGATTTTATAATTTCTTTATAAGTTACTTTTTTCCAACAAACTACTTCATATCGTTTGATTTTTTAACTTTTTTAAGGAACCAGAATTTAAAATAAACTTTTTGGTAAGTTCCATATCTTCCTCATCCAATCGCAAAATCCAATATGGCACATCTTTTAAATCCATATCCTTCACCTCTCTTAATAAGAAGTTTAAATAATTATAAATAAAATTCAATTTCATTTTTAAAAGCAACTTATATCGACTATTGTTCGAAATTACAAACCAATAAAAAAGAGAACTCATCAATTTTAGAAAGTGACGGGCTCTCTTTTTATCTAATATTTTGGAACATTATCAATGTATAGCGAGATTACTTACTCACCTTCATACGCATTAAATATACATCCTCGTAAGCGGCTAAATCATCTGGAAGCTTATCCTTGGAAGAAAAAACGTCTTCTTGTTGTGCCTCGATTTCATTTTCAGAGGTCTTGATAAAGTAGGCTAATGTTATCGGTTCATTTAAATGGATGTTTTTTTTCTCGCTTATCTGCCCGCTCATTTCTGTTCCCGCTTGTTTGTCATAGTCCTCACCTGAAAAGTAAGCTTGCCGGAAGCTGCTGTAGCCATCCATTTCCATAAAAACAAAGTTAAACAACTCTGCCTCTTTCTCATCAATTGTAAACGAATGGCGAGTAAGCAAAATTCGTTTTTTTTCTTTCTCATCTTTATTTAAAGAAGACTCTGTTTGGAGTAATTTTTCTTTAAATTTACCTTTTTCATAATGATCAATCCAAAAAGCAACAGATTTGGCATCTTTATTCGTATTTCTTATATCAATAGCTGTGAGTCTTTCACCGCCAATGGCATCAATCAGTTGTTGTTCGTTATTTGTAAGCTCAGCAGGTTCAACAGTCATCCTAGCAACCTCTTCTTTCGTTGTAGAACACCCTGCCATTAATAAAAACAAAAGTATATATAAGACCCTCTTTTTCACAAAAATCCTCCCCAGAATTGGTAAAAACCACTATTTAGCGAACCGCTTAAAAATAAACACAAACAACAATACAATCAATGAGCACCCAAAGATCCTTGCCGCCAACATGCCAAGCCCAATTCCGTACCATGGATTCACCATTGCTGCGACTGCAAAACTCGCTATAAATGCAAGAACTGCAATCGCAAAGCTGATAATGGCAGGCATATAGATTTTTCTTCGGTTGCGATAATGAAGGTATACACTGATTAAACCAAGCAGCAATGTATACAGAATCGCAAGTGTTAAACTGTTCACGGCCCGATCCGTCGTTTGGATGAACCAATGCCCACCTTCTGATTGAGGCGTGTCTAATTCGACTGTTTCAAGCTCATGGGTCGTTAAATCAATCATCATCATCCGATGCTCTGCAGGTTCCTTTGGCCAATTTGCATTTTCGAGAAAAGCAATTTTCTGTTTTTTATGGAAAAATACCGGAGAGGTTACTGCGCTCTGAAAGTCTGTCAATCTCTCAGCTTGCTTTGTCTCTAAATCCATTAGAAATAATTCATATTTAAAAGTCGAACTTTCTTGAGACTCTTCAGAAACAGCTGTAAACGCCAACTTCTTTCCGTTTGGTGACAATCGGGGTTCATAATACGATTGGCCGTCGGTTGAAAGAACCAACGCATCCGAACCGACTTGACCATTTTCAATTGAAAATGAATAAACTCGTTCTTCCTTGCCATCAAAATCGCTATAATAAAGCATTTTCCCATCCGGAGAAATTGATAGATTATTCATCGAAAAATGATCGTCATTTGTTAGTTTCTTAACTAATCCGTCCTCTATCTCAATTGAAAACAAATCAAAACCTTCTCGTGATTCTTCTCCCTTTTTGAATTCTTCAGCCTCCACTGCGACGAAATAAATCGTTTCTCCAGAATGAGAAAAAATGGCGTCAGTAACATGACTTTTTTTATCAGTCAACTGTCTTGCTTTCTTTCCATCTAGGCTCATCATATGAAGGGTATTGATTCCTTCTGAATCTTCGCTTAAATAAATAAGCTTTTTTCCATCAGATGAATATTTCGGACTATGGTCTCGCCTATCTTTTGAATGCGTTAATTTTTCAACTTGTTTACCGTTTAAATTAGCTGTATAGATGGATTCCTTGCCATCAACAAAATAAGAGAAAGCAATATTGTTGTCATCAGGTGATACGTCAATTCTCTCTCCGAACCCGGTAAAATATTTGTATGGATCATTATCTCTTAAAATGCCGTATGCCGTTGTTCCGATAAATAGAATCGAAATGACTCCAATTAGTACGGGAAGGATCAGATTTCTTCGCATGTTATGTTCCTTTCTTTATTCAATTAACAAAAAAACGATAAAGTTTCATTTTTCCATCTGCTGACTGATTGCTATTCCATTTATTGCTGATAATATTTCGGGAAAGTTAACAAACGTCCGTTTCTCTAGAAAACGAATGACCTTTTCTGTCATTTGTACATTTTTTCTTTCACAAAGAATTATAATCATTTTTCTTTGTAGATCTTCCTCAATGGGTATGACTTCAGTTGTTAACCCCCATTCGAGCCGGCTTGCTAGGTGATTGTCTATCCCGTGGATTTCCTTAGCCGGTTTATTAGAGGCAAATACAATTTGCTTTCCTTCCAGGAACAACGAATTAAAGGTATGGAAAAGCTCTTCTTGTGCCTGTTCTTTGCCTCCAAAATACTGAATATCATCCACAAGTAAAACATCGACCTGACGGTATTTATTTCTGAAACTTTGTGATTGATTACACCGAATGCTTTCGATATATTCATTTGTAAATTGTTCAGCGGTTACATAAATCACATTAACTGAACTGTTATGTTTAAGGGCATGGTTACCAATTGCATGCAATAAGTGGGTTTTCCCCAACCCAGTACTTCCGAAAATAAACAAAGGATTATAGGCCTTCCCTAATTCTGTTGCAGCAAGTTCGGCAGCTACATACGGAAAGCGATTACTTTTACCAACTATAAAACTTTCAAAAGTATAATTTGAATTCAAATTTGTTCTACTTATTTCACGATAAAGATTTCGATCATCAGAGGATTTATTCCGTTCCTCCGCAATTACTTCCAACTCGGGACATTGTCCTGTCACTGTATAAATCACTTCTTTAATCTCTGGCAAATATCTTGATTCGATCCAATCTCGCGAAAATTCATTTTGTGTAATCATGAACCATTTGTTGTCCTCCACTCTAACTCTCGTTGGTTTTAGCCATGTTTCAAATGATGGTGTACTGAGCCGTTCTTTAAATATATTTAGCACACGTTCCCAGATTGAACTTACTTGTTCCATACTTGTTACTCTCCTTTCGAATATAGCAGACTTCTCAATTTCATTATTCAATGATCAGCGTTTACGAGGGATATTTTTACATCAATGATACATAATAACGATAACATAACGGTAAATTAACTGATATCCAATACTGAGAAAGCCTCAAAATTAATGTTTATTTATACTGTAAAAAGAGAATGAAACTATAATTGGAGTGATTATATATGGAGAATGAAAAAAAACAAAAGAAAAGCGCCCGCCTAGCTGAAAAAAATTATGAGCCAGATGATTATAAAAAAGATTCTCGCCTCTCTTCCGGTCTTGCAATGACCCATGAACAAGTAAGCGATACATTGGTCGAGGGAACAATTGATGGCGAAATTGATGATGTAAAGGGGAAGGATGAGGATCTTAAAGGCGGCCTATGAAAAAAGCTTCCAATCATTGGAAACTTGATCATTCAACCAGTTTGTTGCGAATGGCATAGATGGCAGCTTGTGTACGATCTTCAACATTTAGCTTTTGAAAAATATTGCTGACATGAGTTTTCACTGTTTTAATTCCGATAAATAGTTCGTCAGCGATGTCTTGGTTTGTTTTTCCATCGGCGATAAGGCTAAGTACTTCACGCTCCCGTTCAGTCAATGAGTCGTGAGGTACAGGCTTATTGCTGTCTCGAAAACGGTTCATCATTTTCCCCGCCACTTTTCCCTCGACGACAGGTTCACCGATCGATGCAGCCCGAATCGCTGCCGCAATTTCGGGTGCCTTTGACGTCTTAAGTAGATAACTCAAAGCCCCTGCCTCAATAACAGGATAAACCTTTTCGTCATCGACAAAGCTAGTAAGAACGATCACCTTTGCTTCCGGCAATTGCTTCGTAATTTCCTTTGTGGCTTCAATGCCGTTCATGACATCCATAACTAAATCCATTAATATCACATCTGGTTTTAAAGATAGAGCAAGGCGGATGCCTTCTTGTCCATTTGAAGCTTCTCCTACTACTTCGATGTCATCGATCGTCGATAAATAGGCGGCAAGCCCCATGCGAACCATTTCATGATCGTCTACAAGAAGCACTCTAATCATGGCAATCCTCCTTAAAATTTATTGGTAACGCGTTATTGGTTCATTTTAACTAAAGGGATTTTCACTTCGATCTGTGTTCCTTTTTGCGGGCGTGAAAAAATTTCAATGACGCCGCCTATTTCATTTACCCGCTCCACCATGGAACGTAAGCCATATGACGATGTTTTCTTCTCGTCAGCATCAAAACCAACGCCGTCATCAGTAATTTTGAGCCTAACCTGATCGTTTATAACATATAGATGAAGTGCAATGGAATATGCTTTTGCGTGACGAAGTGTGTTAGATATCGCTTCTTGAATGATTCTAAATAAATGATCTTCTATTCCCTTCGCTAATCCAGTAATTTCTTCAACTTGCCATTTAATCGACAGCTCATGTTTGGACTTTAACTCGTTTAAAAGATTTTCTACACCTTCTTTAAGACGTTTGCCTTCTAAATGTGTAGGCCTTAAGTGAAGCAGCAATGCACGCATTTCAGACTGTGCTTCGCCCGCCATCTTTTCGATCATTTCAATTTGGCTGCTTGCTTTTTCCGGTTGTTCTTCAATCGTTTTACTTACCGCTGATGTCATCATTGAAATTGCAAACAGCTGCTGGCTAACAGCATCATGCAGTTCACGTGCAAGCCTTTGTCTTTCTTCCGCTATGGCAGTCTGTTTCAATGTTTCATTCCATTCTGCCTTTTCTGAAGACAAGCGCTGTAATGATGCAACTTGCGCTTCAACTCTGCTAGCCATATCGTTTAAGTGCTTCCCCATTTGCCCGATTTCATCGTAACCTAAATGAGGAGCGCGGTGCGAAAAATTACCCCTCTCAAATGCAAGCGTAGATTGAATGAGTATTTCGAAGCGCTTTTTCAAATGATTGCCATTTACATATCCAAAAATTGCGCCAATCATAATGGCAGCCAAAAGCAGCGAAAGAACGACCGGTATCCCCCAAGTTTGTTTTTTGATAAACAATAGAATATCTTTAGGATGGTCTATAAAAATAAGCACAATCACGAATACAGTCATAACAAGGCAAATCAAGATTGAAAAACGAACGAATTGCCATTGAATATTCGATAGCTTTTTTCGATCCATTATAAATACCTCACATCGATATCTCCGATTGTAAGAGAAAGTATGAGTTTTACTTTTTTTTCTGCGCTTGTGTATGATTCCGTTCGTTTTGATAAACTTCTGCTTATTCCACTTTGTTTATTCCCAAACACTTCCAATTCGCCAATCGTTACCGATGCATTGATCGAAACATCCAAGTCATAAGGAACGTAAATGTCAATGTCGCCAATCCATCCGCTAACAACAAGAACTGTCTCGCCAGCTGGTATAATCGCTTTCGTCAGATCAATTTTAACATCACCAATCCCATGTGAAATGGTTAAGTCTTCCAGCTCGTACCGATCATTCATCATGTGGAATTCCCCGAATAGTGATCGCCTAGCACTACTGTCAGTGACATGGTTTTCTATCGAATCCTCTGAATTGGGGGACGGTTCATGCTTTTTATCATTCGTGTTTTGTTTTTTTAGCATGTTATAGCCGAAATACATCATCACCGCAGCGATAAACAATGCAAATAAATTAATATTTAAAAATAAAACAATCGCTATACCGATAAAAACGCCAGCCAATACTCTACTGCTCCGCTGATAGAAATAAAGACCGATGCCTGTAAAAATAAGTGGCAATATAAATCTTACGATTGCCGTATGGACATTGAGGCTGTTTATAAAAATCATGATGCCGATTAATACAATGACCATACCTGCAAAGCGCTTCATAGATGTACGCATCGCGTTCTCCTTTCTACCAGAAACGGTAATCTTCATTTTACTATAATCGACTATTTCAGTCTCTCATCATTGATGAAAGACGGACACGCCGCAAGACATGTCCGATATTCCTTACTTATTATACTAAATCAATTAAACCGATTCTTTCATTTTTTTCAATTCTTCTTCAACCGCTTCATTATGTTCTAATTTTACAGCTCTTGCTTCAAAAGAGTGGCTTTTATCCATTACTTCTGTGCGATTTTCCAACTCCATGATTCTTTCTTCGATTCTTGAAAAACCATGTGCGATGCTATCACTGTCAAATCTAGCCATTGTCGTTGTCATGTTTTCCTTCGTTTTTGCGGCTTGCGCTCTAGCAATTAACGCATTTTTACGATCTTTCAGAAGTTGATAACGTTCTTTCATGTCGGATAGCTGTTTCATTAACGCTTGAACTTGCTCATCTGCTTCTGCTTGCAATTTTTCATATTGCTTTACTTGTTCCTCATATTGGATTTTTCCATGCATTGCTTGTCTTGCAAGTTCTTCCTCATCTGCTTTAAGTGCAAGCTGCGCTTGTCCGGCACGTTTTGCCATTAGCTTTCTCGCCTCATCTGCTTGCATTTGAAACTTTTGTGCCAACGTCTTTTGTTTCGTAATCGCTTCTTCAGCTTTTGAAATTTCTTTCTCCATATCTCTCATGTACTGTTTTAACATCGCAACCGGGTCTTCCATTTGATCCATCCACTCATGAATTGTAGCTGTTGTTAAGTCTCTTAAACGTTTAAATACCATTTTTCATTCTCCTTTATTATTCATTTTTTTGTTCCATTCAATATCGAATGCATCTTCATTAATTGCTGCCGTATTACCATAAACTTCGAGCGGCTCTTTAGTAGCTCTTTTCGAATTCTTGCCCATCATTTTCAATCCGAAGTAAATGAAAACAAGTCCGAAAAGCAAGCCAAAAATAATATGAACCGCTCCGAAAAACATGAGAATACCGAACAGAAGAACAGCTATTCCAAATCCTTTTTGCGTCGATGACTCGGCTTGCTTTATTTTCTTAAAGGCATAGCCAACAATGAAAATTGCCAATAAGGTTCTAATAAACCATCCGCCTTGAAAGCCGAGAACATTTAGGAAGATGACTCCTCCCAAGGCTAAAAGAGCAAGCCCGATAAATGATTTGAATGTCCATTTCATTTTCTTAACCTCCTTTGCCTTTCGCTTGTCTTAATCATAAGGCGAATCGTTTTTATTTATAACGATCTTCAGTTTGGTTTTCGTTCAGACTTGAGACTGAGATAATGGTCAGCCTGTAAAACAAGCGGACATTTGGCCTTATGCCCTCCTTAGATACAAAAATGTTGGCCAAACGGAAAAAACACCTTCCAGCTTATGCTTTAGATGGAAGGTGTTTCAAATCTTTTTATTCTATTATAATACGCTGCCGGCTCCGATATAACGTGGTTTCCAGTAGCTGTTGTTCAAGCTGGAAATCGTTACACCAGTCGAAGAACCAGAATGGATAAATTGATTGTTGCCTAAGTAAATGCCTGCATGAGATGGACCTTTACCTGTAGTGTTGAAAAAGACAACATCTCCAGCTTTAGGGCTGCTGACACGCTTTGAAGAAGCACGGATTTGGCTTACGGTACGGGGAACCTTTACGCCGTTCTTTTTGTATACGTAGTTTAAAAATCCGCTGCAATCAAAACCGGAAGGCGTTGTTCCGCCATACTTATATTTTGACCCAATAACCGACTTTGCTGTTGAGACAAGATTTGAAGCTTTTGCCGTGCTGCCACTGCTTTTGCTTTGTGATTTTTTGGCAGCTTTCCCATTATTGAGTGCTCTAAGAGTCTGTGGACCTGCTATGCCGTCAGCCGCCAAGCCATTTGCACGCTGAAATGCACGTACTGCATTAGCTGTACCTGATCCGTAAATGCCGTCAACTTTTGAATGTAAATAGTTAAGGTTTTTTAACTTCGACTGCAAATTTTTGACAGCTTGCCCCCTGCTTCCATTACGTAATAAAGTAGAACTTTTAACCGCTTTCGTTTGTTTGGACGCGTTTGTTGCGGATGCTTTCGAACCATTCAATGCACGAAGCGTTTGTGGCCCTGCGATTCCGTCAACTGATAACTTCTTACTTCGTTGAAATTTCATGACGGCATTTTTTGTCGCAGGACCATATATGCCATCGGCTTTTACTTTTAATTTTGATTGTAAATTTTTGACGTCTCCCCCGC
Organism: Pueribacillus theae; assembly: GCF_003097615.1. NCBI lineage: Bacteria > Bacillati > Bacillota > Bacilli > Caryophanales > Bacillaceae > Pueribacillus > Pueribacillus theae. The sequence continues at coordinate 18,892 of NZ_QCZG01000011.1, read as the reverse complement.
GAGACCCAACTTTTAATATTTGATTTGTATTCATTTGGCTTGCTGAAGCGATGTTATGATTAAATTCAAAGTCCCCTATGTACGATGCAAAAGTAAACGCCCCTGCTAGAGTTGCTGAAATTGTAATTTTCTTAATTAACCCTTTTCCATTTATATGTAACATAAAAAACCCCTCCAAAAAGCTTGTTCTTCTATGTTTTTTCTCTATTTCCAGTTGCTAACTATGTTACTAAATTTATATAACAGCAATGTTTTTGTTAGATTACAACTTTGTAACAAGATGTTATTTTCTGAAAATTATTGAATTCACACTCTCTTAAATAAAGTGCTAGAATAGAGAGGGATAAGTACGGATGAAAGCAGGGAATAAAACAAATGATTAAAGCTGTAATGTTTGATTTAGACGATACGCTTTTATGGGATGATCGAAGTATTAACGAAGCTTTTGAGGAAACGTGCGCAGCTGCTGCAAAAAAGTATGAGCTCGATCCAAAAAAACTGGAGGAATCAGTAAAAAAAGAAGCTAGAGAACTATACTCAACTTATGAAACATTTGAGTTTACAAAAATGATCGGGATCAATCCTTTTGAAGGACTATGGGGTAATTTCCTAGATGATACTGATGATTTCCGCAAACTTAACCAAGTCGTTCCAGCTTATCGTAAAGATGCCTGGACAAATGGCTTAAAAGCGTTGGGAATCGACGATAAGGAGCTCGGAGCAAAACTAGGGGAATTGTTCCCTAAAATTCGCCGACAAAAAAAATATGTTTATGATGAAACGTATGCCATCCTTGATTCTTTAAACGACAACTATAAGTTGCTCCTGCTTACAAATGGCTCACCTGATTTACAAAATGAAAAACTAAGAGGTGTACCCGAATTATCTCCTTACTTTGATCACATTATTATTTCAGGCAGCTTCGGGCGCGGAAAACCGGATAAAGGCCTTTTCCAACACGCGCTTGAAAAGCTTGGCGTCGCAAACAATGAGGCCATCATGGTCGGTGATAAATTAACAACCGATATTCTCGGGGCAAATCAAGCCGGCATTACTTCGGTCTGGATTAACCGCAACAACCTCACACGTAGCGATGACATTATTCCTGACTATGAAATTCAATCATTAAATGAAATCCCCTCAATCATTGAAGCCGTAAACAAAGCAAGCAAGGCTTAATCCCTGCTTGCTTTTTCGTTTCTTTTTTTACGTCTTATATACAAGTATAAACCAACAACAATTATAGCAATTGGCACTAAAATTGGTGAAAGGCCTAGTAAGAAAACAACAGCTCCTGAAACACCTGTGAAAATGAAATGAATTGTCGTTACAAATAATTGTTTGGAGCGCGTCCATGTGTTCAAATCTTTAGAACCCAGTTCGCCAACTTTTATACTTTTCTCAGTAATGGATACCGTAACTGTTGAATAATCACTTTGGTTTTTAAGATAGTTCAATCTGCCTTCAATTTGTTCGATCTCTTCCTGCACTTTCCCCATCTGTTCCGAAACCGCGAGAAGATCCTTTGTTGTTTCCGCTTGCTCCATAAATGTTTCTAGTCTTTTTTTGACACTCATTTTTGCCTTTAAACGAGCCTCTAAATCGACATATTCCTCTGTCACATCTTCCCCGTCTACCGACTGATCCGTTACTTCAGTACTGATTTTTTCTACACTGTCTAGGAATGATTGGAACGATCCCTGTGGAATCCTGACAGTGATACTGCCACTTTTCTCATTATGTTCCCCCTGATTGACGTGTGAATTCACAATATAGCCTTTTTCCTTTTCTACGATTTCGCTAATTTTTTTCTCGGATTCATTATAGTCAGGTACGACAATATCCATGTGTGCAGTGTAAATTATTTTACGCTTACCTTTCATTGGAACATCCGTGGCTTCTTTACTTTCTTCTGTCTGAGCAATTTCTGCACGATCCTCATCAACTTCCACTGAATGGATTTCGTTCCTCATCAGCCCCGCATGATCTTCAGCTGATTTCTCAGAGCTGTTGCTGCATGCAGTAAACATTATCAGTAAGAAAAAAAATGCGGTTATTCTCAACGAATTCTTCATTTCATCACCTGTTTTCTCTTCTTTTCCATAAGACACTTGCAGCTCTAAAAAAGTTTCATGTTAAGCGGAATAAATACCCGATAAAAGATAAACATAAAAGCAAGGAGGTGAAATTAATGGATCATGTAAAAGCACTAATCATGAAATTTATTATGTGTACTGCGGTATTATGGATTGTACTCGGCTTATTATATGGTGCTGACTTTGGAGAAATTTTAACGATTTCAGTCATTCTAACGCTAGCCTCTTATGCGATTGGCGATTTGCTGATTTTACGCTCATTCAATAACATAGTTGCAACAATCGCAGACTTTGGACTTTCTTTCATTATGATCTGGCTCATTGGCTTCGCTATCATTGACGAACCAATGCCGATTGTGACTGCCGCTCTCCTGTCAGCACTTATCATTGCTGTCGGAGAATGGTTCTTCCATCAGTACATGAAAAATCAGGTTTTCGATGATGAAAATAAAGACGATCGAACGATAAGAAATAATGATACTATAACTACGGAATTTGCGGATGAACCTGATGTGCATGGGATTGATCGAGAAAATATGGGAGTAAGTCCATCTAATAACGAAAACAAGAAAAATGAATAGACACATGTAAGAAGTCAGGAAGCATATCGCTTGATTGCTTTTCCTGACTTCTTGTTATTAGCATTTTTTATCTTCTGTAAACTTCATACGTTCCCTTCTTTTCATCAAGAACTAAATTCCATAAATCGGTTTCAATTTGCGGCAGTTGATAAATTAATGGTGATTCAGCAACGACATCGAAATTTGATCGTACCTTCAACTGATGACGCAATTCCCCAGTACGGAATTTTTTCGATTCGACTAACTTTTTACTTTTAGTAACAATTAATTGTTGTTCATTCATAAACGTGATTTTTGCATGATGAGTTTGATATGCGTCAATATCTCGGATATGTACGTAAGATAACCATACACAGGTGTAATTATTAGGCGACACAAGGGGAAACATGTACATATCAAGCGGTACACAAATCGCAATTGGATACATTTTACCTCTATTCATAATAGCTTTTGTTCCATCCACTCTTCCTTCATAACTCGAACCAAAAAATTTGCAGCTGTCATTTAGTATTGTTTTCGGATTTTTTCTTATCAATATCGTTCGATTCAATTCCATCCCAAACGACCAAAGTTCGCCGTATTGATTTAAATGTGGTACAAGCGCCATCGTATCTGATGTCATGATATATTCACCATGGATTCTCACTGTCATCCCCCTTTTCCTTGTATGTCGTTATTTTCATATTCAAATAAAAAAGGTATACTAACAATAAGTTGGTATACCCAACTTTTAATGGATCCCAGGTGTGTCTCCCCAAAGACTATTCCACCTGGGAGCTTCCCTCACAGTCCTTCAAGCCATCCCACTTCTGGCTTTCATTGTACTAATTCACCCTTCCCAAAAAATAAACCTAAAGACTTATCAAACAACTGATAAATTAAAACTTTTTTCCTAAATAATTTACAATATCACCCTATTATTTGACAACATCTCCTCCTCTCTTTTATTCATTATAGGAAAATTGTAACAATAAGTGAACAAAATTGACTGATTTTTTCGGAAATTAATTAACCTGAATTCTTATTTTTTGGATATTTATGCCGGAACAATTTTAAAACGGCAGCGAAATCACTGCCGTTTTGTTATTTATTTGAATACTTTTACTCAGGTACAATTTAACAATTCCATCCAATTTAGTGTTCTAATCAACTTTTTTTCAAATATGATCTGCAGCAGCTCCAATGCCTGTCCAGCACCTCCAAAAGTTAGGCGCTCATACCACCATTGCCTATAATAAGCGTAATGAAAAGGAAATCGAAAGTTTTGATGAGAACTTTGCTCCAAATAAATGCTTATTTAAAAGAGTTTTTCCGATTAAACAATGTTTGCCATCGTACAATTTAGAAAGCGAAACTTCATTTTGATTTCGTAACACACGTTTATAATGCATCAAGATTAGCTGCAGATCGTATTCGAAAACAGTTAGAGACAGAACAACAACTGGCTGCATAATTTTAAAAAAAGCAAAGTTTGATTAAGGTAAGATCTACACTTTTTTTAAAAAGAGTTATTATGAAATCAATTCAAGCAATAAAAATCATTAATAAATGTTTTCTTTTACAAAGTTAGTTTTGATTCCCTTTTGCAACATAATGACTTCTTTGGAAAGATTGAAAATTTGCGTTAATATATCCTCATTTATAATTTTGGAGTTTCTAAAGTCATCATTATGAACAAAGACATAATTTGGGGCAACAAATGCTCTAAGATAACCCGCGATTGGTTTTAGTTGATTTTCAATCATAAGATAATGTTTAAGATTCCCGCCAACAGCAATAAAGCCGATTACTTTGTCTTTTAGCGTTTCAACTGGGATTAAATCAAAAAGATTCTTGAGTGTGCCTGGCATGGTTCCATGAAAAACCGGTGTACCGATAATGTAAAAGTCAGCGCCTGCTACCATATCAATGACCTTCTTTGTATCCCCAGTATAACTCTTTGGATCTCGACCATCACAAAATTGTAAATTATATGTTTTCAAATCCAATAGTTCAACTTCTATATTTTGATCAATTTTCTTAACATAATCTAAAGCTCTTTCAACAACAATTTTTGTTTTTGAGCCAGTGATCGTTCCACTAACACCCAAAATTTTCATGTGAGCTACACATCCTTTAACTAAGTATAAATTTTAAAAGAGTTTTAAAAAAGGAATAGTTTAACACCTATTCCTTTTAGTTTTATTACATACTATGGGTTTTTTTAAAAGCTGGTATCACTTCTTTAGCAAACAGTTCCATGGTTTCCATTGTTTTCTTGTGCCCCATTTGCCCAAAATTAAACCATCCAATAAACTGATTCACACCGGCTTCTTCCTCCAAATATTTTATTCTTTCAATAACCTCTTGAGTCGAACCAAAGCATCCACCATTTTTCTCGATTTCCTCTAAAGTTAAATTAGCTGTTGATTCCTGGACCTTTTCATAAAACTTGTATTCATCTACAGCTTCTTTACTTCCAGAACCAGGAAGTAATGTAGCTAATAAATCATAATATTGTTTTGAATTTTGTACTGCTGTAATTTTTGCATCTTGAGACGTAGGTGCAACATGGACTTGTTGCATCAAAGGAAATTTATAATCTGTTGGATTATATCCGTTTTTAATTAGAACATTTTTATACGTGTCAAAATTTCTTTTAATAATATCCATCGGCGTAAAGTTTGGAGAAGTCAGAATATGTCTTCCTTCTTCGGCCATAATTTCAAAAGTCTTAGTACTAACAGATGCGAAATGTATTGGTACATGGGGTTGCTGATTTGGTTTAGGATGGATTTTAACATTTTCATAATGATAATGTTTTCCTTTAAAATTTACTTCGCCTTGTGTCCAAGCTTGTGTTAAAATTTCAACGGTTTCATTAAATCTTTCCCTTGATTCATTCGGGTCTATTTTAAAACCCTCAAATTCGGAGGGTTGATATCCGCGCCCAACCCCTAAATCCAAACGGCCTCCACTCATAATATCCACTAAAGCAGCATCTTCAGCTAAACGGATAGGATTATAAAAGGGTAAAATTGTCACAGCAGTCCCAATTCTTATTTTTTTTGTTTTAGCAGCCAAGTGTGCAGCGAGCATTAATGGGTTACCTATAAGCCCATATTCAGAAAAGTGATGTTCTGCTATCCAAACAGAATCAAATCCCAATTCTTCAGCATAAGTAAGTTCTTCAATAGCTTCGTCGATGATTTGCTTTTCACTATTACCTTTTTTATAAGGAAATAAATTCATAACTCCAAACTCCATTAAAGATTCCTCCTTGAAATATTTCAATTATTTTGTAACAGATATATACCTACCGGTCGGTATATATCTGTTACGACACTACCTTACTTTTGTTTATAACGCTATTATTCGAGTAATCAACTAACTTCGATTTTAAACCACCATTACCAAATATAATTTTATCGTTTTTATTTGTTTGTGAATAAACAAACTTTAAAAATGATAATATTTTTTTTCGCCTTTCTTTAATATTGGTGTGACCTTTCTCGTAAAACCATAAATCAATTGTATTATAAATACCACGATTGATTCCAAATTCCCTGTTACAGTAATGTACAAAAAGTAAATCCGGCAAATTAGTATTCTTTGCGGCATTTAGCATACTGTATCACCTTTTCACAATAGTTTTTTATGAGTGTCCTTGACATTAAGATTATTTCTGTGTTACAGAATAAAATTCCGATGGTATAGGACCAAATTGTCTTCTATGATATAACGCAGGTTCCTTATCTTTTACTTCAATATCTATAACTTCACCAACTAAAATAGTATGATCTCCAGCTTCAATACATTTAAACTTTTTACATTGCAAAACAGCAAATACATCCTCAATTATTGGAAGATTATTCTCAGATATTGTCCAATGACATTCCTTAAAACGATCAATTTTTTTTCTGGCGAATGTGTTACATAATTCTTGCTGATCTCCAGCTAGCATATGAACAGCAAAGTAATTTCCTTTCGTAAAGGATTCTAAAGAATCAGCTTTATGGTCAATAGACCATAATATTAACTGCGGATTCAAAGAAACTGAGGCAAAAGAATTTACTGTTAATCCCACTGGCTTTCCAATGCTATTAATTGTAGTTAAAATCGTTACCCCAGTGGGATAATTACCCATGACATTTTTAAATAAATCTTGGCTTTGTTGTAACAACATTTTTTACTCCTTTCAAACTTTTTTTGGAACATTCACGATATTAAATTTTAAAATAAAATACCTACTAGTTGGTATTATATTATCTAATTAACATTATTGTCAATGATTTGATAAAATAATATAGAATATTTTTAAATTTATCGATATTGAATTGACAATAACATGTTCAAAAGATACAATAATACCTACTGGTTGGTATTGGTTTGGTTGTCGTTATAAAGCAATTTAATTTAAAAGGAGGGAATCGTTAAACTTCATCCATCCAGAAAGAGGTAATTATTTTTGACACTGTTGGATTTCCTTTCGACAGTAAACCTTTATTTTATATTTTAATGGTATTGTCATTTTGGTACATCCACGTATTAATTAAAAATAGACTTTAAGATTTTTATGAGGAGGAAAAATGGAAACGATTACTTTAGACAAAACATTCGGTGATCTTTTAAATAGTGCTTCGAGTACTTGGGGAGACTCAAAAGCAATTATATATAATGAGAAATCTTATACGTATTTAAACTTGAACAACATTACTGATTTATTAGCGAAAGGATTACTTTCCTATGGTGTACAGAAAGGAGATAAAGTTGCTTTATGGCTAAATAATTCTCCAGAATGGTTTTTCTTCTATTATGCAATAGCTAAGATTGGCGCTGTTATTGTTCCTATCAATACGAGGTTTCGTTCAAATGATCTAGAATACGTTCTTAAACAGTCAGATTCTTCCCTATTAGTTCTTGGAAATTCATATCGGAATGCAAATTATTATGAGATATTAAAGGGGATTACCCCCGAGCTAGAACATAGCATTCCGGGTCAATTAAAAGCTGAAAAGTTACCTAGACTACGAAAAGTGATTTCAGTTGGTTTTTTATCTACTAGTACTATTAGTTTTAAAGATCTTATCGATAGAGGAAAACAAATTAGCAACGATGAACTACGTAAAAGAGAATCGGAAGTAAGTCCTGAAGATTTATTTGCTATTTATTATACATCTGGGACAACTGGATTTCCTAAAGGCGTAATGCATTCCCATAAAATGATAATTAATATGAACAATGTTGCCGAACGCCTTCAAATGAAGAGTTCTGATAAAATTTTATTGTTCCTACCTCTATTTCACGTTTATGCTAGTCAAGTCGGGTTGACTGCAGCTTGTACTAGAGGAGCATGTATTGTTCTTATGGAGGCATTTGAATCAGGAAAGGTAATAAAATTAATTAAAGAAGAAAAAGTTAGCATTTTGTATGGATTTGATTCTATGTATTTAGATATTATGAATGATCCCAATTTTAATCAAAAATCTATTAAATCAATAAGGGTAGCAATGTGCTCCGGAACAAAGGGAATATTGGAAAAGGTAGTTAAAAAAAATGATTTCAAAGTAGTTAATTCATACGGTATGACAGAATCAACGGGAGTAACTAGTTTAACATTTTTAGACGACTCTGACGATACTATTATTTCAAAAAACGGTTATCCTTTACCAGGCATTTCAATAAAAATTGTAGACCCTTATACTAAGCAAACCCTAAGTAATGGAAATTCAGGAGAAATATGTGTAAAGGGTCACTCTGTTATGCTTGGTTACTATAATAAACCTATAGAAACAAAAGAAGTTTTAACTGAAGATGGATGGCTATATACAGGGGATAAAGGTTATATTGATGAGTTAGGTTATCTACATCTCTCAGGTCGTATAAAAGATATTATCAGAGTTGGTGGAGAAAATGTAGATCCAATTGAAGTAGATGCTGTTTTAATAAGCCATCCGGCTGTCTTTAAAGCATGTACAATAGCAGTACCTGATGAGAGATTGACAGAGGTATGCGCATCTTTTGTACAGTTACAAGTAAATAAAAACAAAATAAATGAAGAAGAATTAATTTCTTACTGTAAAACAAAAATTGCTAGTTTTAAAGTTCCTAGATATATATTTATTGTGGACGAGTTTCCAACAACTACAACAGGAAAAGTTCAAAATTTTAAATTAAAACAAATGGCTTTTAAGTTGTTAGAAAATAAAAAAGCTAAAAGTTCAGAGGTATAGATATATATGGGATTATATTATGAAGATTTCGAGATTGGCCAATCTTTTACGAGTGTTTCAAGAACTATTACTGAATCTGATGTAGTACAATTCACTGGATTATCAGGTGATTTTAACCCACTACACACTGATGAGGAATTTGCAAAAAATACTCCTTTTGAAACTAGAATTGCACATGGAGCACTTGGATTTTCTGTTATGACGGGGTTAATGGATCGTTTAGGAATATTTACAGGAACAGCATTAGCTTTTTTAGGTATTGAAAATTGGATGTTTTTAAAACCTATATTAATTGGAGATACAATACACTTTGAAATGAAAATATTAAACAAAAGATTAACTTCGACAAAAGAAAGGGGAATAATATTTCGCGAAGTAACGGTTTATAATCAAAGGAAGGAGACTGTTCAAAAAGGACAATTGAATATTATGGTCAAATGTTATCCGAAAAACATTACATAAGGCAATTTAGTGGTTGATTTAATTAAAAGTTAGGTAGAGCATCGGACTTATTCATATCCGGTGCTTTACACTATATACTAATTCCTTTTAAAATCATATTTTGATGAATTTTTGCGATTTCCTCAATGGATAATTCTCCATCTTGACGATACCAATGTATTCCCCACCCTGACATACCCAATATTGAAAACGCGATTAACTTAGGGTTTATAGTAGGATCGAATTCCCCAGATTTTATTCCTTCCTTTAATATATTAACAAAACAGTCCTCAAATTTATCTCTCTTCTGTTTAATTAATTTATTTTTTTCAGCAGTAATGAATCTTCTCTCGAGTAGATATATGGTTACTTTTTCTTTGTATAAAGCAATACTTTTCCACGTGGCTTCTATCATTCTTTTTAATTTTTCTGTACAACTTAAATTTGGAAGTTCTGTAATCTCAGTTACTTTTTTTAATTCGTATTCAATAAATTCATCATGTATTAAATAAAGTAAATCCTCCTTTGAATCAAAGTAATAATAGAAACTCCCTTTCGTGACATTAGCATGTTCCACTATGTCTTGAACCGATGTTTGCATATATCCCTGTTTTTCAAATAAATGTACAGCAGAGTTAATCAAGTTTATTTTTTTTTCTGAAACCATCCTATAACCTCCTAGGCGAAAATCATCGTCAAAAATAACATACCAGTTGGTATAGTTAACGTCAAGTTAAAGTAAAATTTTTTACTAATGATTGTTGCGTGGAAATTCACTAAAAATGCCTTGCTTCTGCGTATTTTGATTCTTAAGTTAAGTTATGTTCAATAAACAATATTGATTAAAAGGGCGATTTAATTTCCTTTCATGATCTTCTGAAAAAGGCAAAAAGGCAGAACGATCTACCTCATTTTTACGAGATTTAACAAAAATTAAAAAAGCGAGAGAAGAAATTGTATAACTTCTTCTCTCATGCTTTTTATTTTAAGATCTATTGAACAGTGTTTTCCCCATTAAACACAGCGTCCCCCATCAACCTCGAGATCTACACCTGTAATCATTGCTGCTTCATCAGAAGCTAGGAATAAAGCGGTGTTGGCCATATCAGTTGGTTTTGCAAGGCGACCTAGTGGGATAGTACCAATAAACTTCTTTCTTTGTTCTTCATCAACCATAGGGGTATTTGTCGCGACTGGATTAATGCTGTTTACCCGTATTCCATGGGGAGCGAGTTCCAATGCCATTGATTTCATAAATGCAACTACGGCACCTTTTGACGCACAATATATATTTAATCCAGCTCTTGGGCGTAATGCAGAAGTGGAACCTGTTGATAATATAACCCCTTGTTTAGCTTCCTTCATATAAGGAACAACAGCTTTTGTTCCTAAAAATATACCTTTCATGTTAATATCCATCATTCTTTCATAATGATCTTCACTAATGTCTTCAATAGATGAAATTGGCATAGCTATACCGGCATTATTATACATAATGTCGATTTTATTAAAATTTTTTACCGTATTATCAACTAATTCGCTTATTTGTTCTGACCTCGTCACATCTGTGGGAATAAATTGAGCCCTACCTCCAGCATCTTGAATGGTCCAAGCTACTTCTTCACCATTTGAATTAGGTAAATCTGCTATAATAACAATTGCACCTTCTTCACTGAACCTCTGGGCAGTTGCTTGCCCGATTCCGGAAGCAGCACCTGTAATAATTGCTACTTTATCCTGTAATCTCATAATAGTATTCCCTTTCTAACAGTATATTATTAAACAACTTTATTAAAGAAATCTGATATAATGCTCTATTTATTTTATTCCCTATGCACCTACGTCACTTTTTGTCCCTATTTTATTTGTATTTGGTCTTCTTAATTGTTTGTATACTTGAAGTGACTTTTCTGAAGGTGAGCTAATCATTGATACAACAATAAAAGCAATGACTGTAATGATTAGTGAGAACAGTGGGGCAACTAGCCATGGGACTGCTTCAATACTAAAATCAGTGATCTGGGTATAAGATGCTGTTACAGAACCTACTACCATTGCAGCAATAGCTCCAGCTCTGGTGGCTCTTTTCCAGAAAAAACCGCCTAACCATGTAACTAGAAACGCTGGTCCCATTATAGCCATTGACACTGTTATGATATCAAGCATCCACGTAAACCTAAAAGCAGCAAATAAAAATGATAATACTGACATTACTAGAATAGCAAGTCTTGTAACTCTTACAACCTCTTTATCATCAATAGGTCGCTTTTTCAAAAGAGGTCCCACTAATCTTCCATAAATATCCCTGCCAACCGCCAGTGCCGAAACCATTAGTTGACCACTGGTTGTCGATTGTGCAGATGCTAAAAAACCCGCAAATGCTAGCCCAGTAAAAATAGGGAATACAACCTTATCGGCCATTATTAAATAAACTTGTTCAGCCTGTGTACCGTCTAATCCCGGGAATAAAACTGCCCCCATTAATCCAACAAGTAAGAAAAAGAATGTACATATCCAAATAAATGGGGTAGCAAATAAAACTGCCTTATATACCTCTCTTTCACTTTTTGCCAAATAGGCACGGCTAATAGTATCTGCTCTTGCAAGAGTACCAATTACCCATGTGAAAAATAATCCCCATATTAATGTTGCATCTCCTGTCCCATTGGATATAGTCAAAAAATCAGGATGCAATTCTGTAATTTTATTTACAAGACCTGATACCCCTCCAACATTAATCATTGCAGCAGTACCAACAATGACGGCAGAAATCCATGTGAAAAAGTGCTGAAAAACATCAGTAAACGCAGTAGCCATCATACCGCCCAAAACTGTATATATTAAAATTACTGCCATCGCTATGAAAATAGCTGTTAAATAAGAAACCCCAAACATTAATTCAAACAGGAAGGCTATGCCGATTATTTCTACACTGATATACAAGAAATATCCTACGAATATCAAACAAGCAGAAAGTGCACGGACTACATTACTATCATATCTGTCTCCTAGAAAATCCGGAATTGTTACTTTACCGAACCTACGAAGCATTGGCCCGAATAAAGCAAGACCTCCCATATATCCAAACACTGATCCTAGATAGGCGCCATTCCCCATAAATCCCTGATGGTATACTAACCCAGGAGTTGCAAGAAAGCTTGCCGCACTTAAATAAGTAGCGACATAACCAGCCCCTACAACCCAATATGGTTGATTTTGACCGGCAACAAGAAATTGCTTTTCGCTACCTTTTGATGTTAAATAACCAATAACTATTACCAAAAGTAAGTATCCAATAAATACTATATAAGCCGATACCCCCATTAATATCTCGCCTCCCTTTTAATTTGGTTCTTTTTGATCTTTGGTTTTAATTAAGCCATATATGCCTACCCCGATCCCAATTACTGGTACAAGAAGTTCTAAATAAAAGAATCCTCTAAGTTGCGGAACCGCTATAAAAAATTGAATGATAAATACGGCCGGTATTATGGATACTAGAAGGAGGATTGTTACATAGATTCTACCAATCCATTTCACTTTATCTTGCATTTATTAAACCCCTTTCGTTTAAAATTTAAGGGAAAGGCCTTCTAAACAAGCTTCTTTTCCCTTTATACACTACTTCCACCATCAATTTGATAACATCCACCCGTTATATAGGAAGCCTTCTCAGAGGATAGAAATAAAACTAATTCTGCAATTTCATTTGGTTCAGAATATCGTTTAATAGGAATACGTTTTTCATATTCCTCTTTTGCCCTTAAAGGATTATTAGGATATTTAATTGCATCAAGTGAGCGCATCATTTGAGTATTTACAGGAGCAGGACAAATGGCATTAACTCGGATACCGTCTTCTCCAACTTCTAAAGCTGCTGTTTTTGTTAACCCTATAACCGCATGCTTTGATGCTGAATATGGTGCGAGACCTGGTGATCCTTTTAAGCCAGCAATCGAAGAAGTATTAACAATACTACCTGACTTTTGCTTTATCATCACATCCAAAACATGCTTTAGTCCATAAAATACTCCTTTTACATTAACACTCATTACTTTCTCAAAATCATCAGTTGAAATTTCTGTTACTTGCCCATACCTTCCAACTATCCCTGCGTTATTAAAAAATACATCTATTTTTCCATATTTACTCACTGAAGCTTGCACAAAAGATTTCACATCTACTTCATTTCTCACATCTGCGGGAAAGAGAAGATAGTCTTTTAAATTTAATTCAAAAGCGATTTTCTCTAAAGCATTCTTATCTAAATCTACTAATACTAACTTTGCTCCCTGTTCGTGAAATAGGCGTGCGGTTTCCTTTCCTATGCCACCTGCTGCTCCGGTTATTAATACTATTTCTCCGTTGAAATCCATATCACCACTCCTTTCTTATATATATTGAGTAAATTAAGATAAATTTTTTGTTTCTATAAAGTAGGCGTTTTCCTTTAATCCAAAAATGGCTATTGAGCTTTTATTCTAACGAGCTGTATACCCGCCATCCACAGGTAAATCAACTCCCGTTATATAAGAAGATTCATCAGATGCAAAAAATAACACTGCATAAGCAATTTCGTATGGTTCAGCTGGCCTTCCTAATGGTCCAATTCGCCATGATTCCTTCGAATCGGCTAATAATACCTCTGTCATTGGTGTTCTTACAATTCCGGGATGAATACAATTTACCCTTATACCAAATGGAGCAAATTCAATTGCAGCGGTTTTAGTTAACATTCTAACGGCTCCTTTTGCCGCATGATATGAGGCAGCTGCTCCACTTCCAACTAACGCCCAAATGGATGAGTTATTAACAATAGAACCATGTCCACTCTTTTTCAAAAGCTCTAATGTTGATTTCATTCCAAGAAAAACACCTTTAGCATCCACATCCATAATTTTCACCCACTCATCCTCTGTCAATTCTTTTATCGACTTACGACCAGGAATTCCAGCATTATTAACAAGAATATCTAGTCTGCTATACATTCTTTCTATATATTCAGCGGTTTTGTTCCAATCACTAGAATTCGAAACATCCATTTGTATGTATTTTGCTTCTCCCCCCTCTTCATTAGTGATTTTTTCAGCGGTTTCTTTTACCTTCTCACTCATATCAGCTAATACAACATTGGCGCCTTCTTTAACAAATAATCTTGCCATTGCCTCTCCTTGACCCATAGCAGCACCTGTTATTAACGCTACTTTACCTTCAAGTCGTCTCATCATATCCCACCCTGTCTTATAGATAAACTCTTAAAAAAACCTACTGGTTGGTATCTGTTTGGCAAATAAACTCCTTTTACATTTAATAATCACTGAGGAAAAGAATAAAATGATGATGTTAAAATCCGTAGATTGTCATTCCTCCATCTACGAAAATAGTCTGTCCAGTGATATAGTTAGAAGCATCAGAACTTAGAAAAACAGCTGGTCCAACTACTTCTGGTAACTTTCCTACACGGTTTAAAGGTGTACGGTCCAAAATGGTTTGAAGATATGCTTCATCTTTAAGATACTTTTCAGTTAAGGGAGTCGAGAAATACCAAGGTCCAATAGAATTAACATGAATATTATATTTTGCCCATTCTAATGCTAAGTTTTTTGTCATTTGAATGAGTGCTGCCTTCGTTATTCCGTATACTATACCTGTATTTAACGCAACATGACCAGCTACTGAAGAAATAGTAATAATTTTACCTTGTTGCTTTTTTTTCATAATTTCACCGGCAAATTGCGCCATTTTAAAAGCTGACTTTAAATTAGTATTTATAAGTTTTTCCCATTCTTCATCAGTTACTTTACTAGCAGGTGCTCGAATATTCATGCCAGCGTTATTTATTAAGATATCTAACTCTTTAATATAAGAAAAAATATGTTCAATATCCTTTTGTTTAGTAATGTCAGCTACTATTGGTATCGCTTTCAATCCAAACCCTAAAATTTCTTCCTTCACTTCTTGGAGAGCTTTAGATGTTCGTGAAACAATATAAACTTCAGCACCTGCTTCAGCTAGTCCTATAGCTAAAGACTTTCCAATCCCTCTGCTGGCACCCGTGATTAAAGCCTTTTTATTTTCCAATCTAAAGCTTGGCAAATAATTAGAAGAACTCTTCAATCTTAAATCACATCCATTAATAATTTTTAAAATTATATTTTCGATTTTAAAGTACAAAGACGATTTACTCTTTTAAACTTCTATTATTGGCAAAGTTTTTGGACTTTCATAATAGCCACATCTACTTATATCGGTTCCAGAGACTTGTTGTAATGTTATTTGTGCATCTGCCATTTTCAAAGTAGCACCGGTAACATCTAAGATTGTAGCGCCAGTCTCTTTAACTTTTGAAATGTTGTTTTGTACGCATATAATATTTAGCAAACCACATCCTGGTAAAATTACCTCAGCTCCCTGATTTACCGCCTTTTCACAAGCATCTAAAAATTGATTTATAACAGGCT
Organism: Pueribacillus theae; assembly: GCF_003097615.1. NCBI lineage: Bacteria > Bacillati > Bacillota > Bacilli > Caryophanales > Bacillaceae > Pueribacillus > Pueribacillus theae. The sequence continues at coordinate 3,101 of NZ_QCZG01000011.1, read as the reverse complement.
CGGGATTCGAAAAGGCATTTTCCAGATCCCTCAAACTGACTTCAAAATATTGGGTATCGATGGAATGCTGTCTCAAGCCATATTTATTGATAAGATTTGGGAAAGATTTTTTTGCTAGTTGGGGTGTATATGTGACAATTGCGAACTTCTTACCATACATCAACGACATTAACATTGAAGATTCTGCCATACTAACAACTGGAATATTAACTAACTCCCTAGCCTCATCCAGTACGGGGTCCAAAAAGCAATGTAAGGCAATAGCATCAAAACCATTCTTTTCAGCGTGAATGATATTTCGAAGAATTTCTTTACTATTAAAAAACTCATTTACCATAAATTCGGCTGGAAAACTTTTCTTAACACCACCTATTTCAAATGAATAATTTGGCAAAATCATCTGCGCATGATTTTTAATACCCTCCTTATAGACTGATATTTTATCAATATCTGTACTACTTTGAATAAAAATTCTTTTTTCCAAGTTTATTCCTCCTTCATAAAAAAACCAACCAGTTGGTACAATATTAACAGAATAAATTTTAAACTTCAATATTTTTTTAAAATTAATTATTAATTGTCAACTGAACCTATATGTAAAAATATTGAACTGATATTGCATTAGCTTAAACAACTGTCATTATCAAATGATTCGTATTAAAATCACCCACTGTTATCTTTAGCTGAAGTTGAATTTATCCTAATTTTCCTGTTGAAAACTTAATAAATTCACCAAAATAATTGAAAAGGTGTGCCAAATCAAGGAAATGGAAGTTATCAAAACACACCCTTTCATCTTGAAAGAAGCACCTATTTGGTGAATTGTAAACGAATTTTTTCCATAATCAAAGATTTACCTTGTGGATAATTGAATTACAACAGAAATTTATTCACAGTGCGAAATTTAAGTTTAATATATTTGGTTGTTACCAAACTAGAAGTGAATACATGAACAGAAGTTGACTGGATTACTATCTTGTTTAATCATATGCAACATACAACTATGTACGTCCATCAGTGGTGACACCACGATATTCTTTCTTTAGTCGGCAGCGACATCACGACGTCCGTCTTCTTTTTGGTTTGAAATTTGGTTTGAAATTTTCCTTTTGGCAAAAGATGAAATGGCTTTACTATCCATGGCCAAATGTTTTCCAAGGTCCGGTAGGATCTCTTTTAGCTCCTTAACTAATTGGTCAAAGATCGCATCAATCATATCGATATGATCCAGTAATTTTTTCATGAATCGCGTATAGATCCACGCTGGTGGTTCTTTGCCAATAAAGCCGCACATGTCACGCAGTTGACCGTTACGCGATAGCTCGCGACGAATCTTCTCAGTGAATCATGTTGGAAAACGATGCCTGCTAAAATCGAGTTCCACATCGCTCTCACTGGATAATCATCACGTCCATTTCTGCGTTCCTTTTCCAGTTGAACCATTAATTCTTCATCTGTAGATATTCCAGTACCATACGCAAGCGCTCCAAATCCCCAAGTTGTTCAATTTCATTCCATTCAAACAAACGAAGTTGTGGTATAATAGCCATACAAGTGAACTTCCTTGTTGGTGTTTTGGTTTTGTGGTTATTACCATTTTACACCATAGAGGTTCCTTTTTTATACCTTTTTGAACGGGGTAGAATTTTCAACCTTTTGTTTATTTCCCTTTAAAATCTGGATAAACTCCTTGATTTTCGGGGTAAAAAGATTTTTACTTCCTTTCATCCCTTATCTGACATGATGTTTTTTACATAGCAATTAGCTCTAAGGATCAAAAGAATGTCATCATTGAAGTTGTTCCAGTTGACTATACACAAAAGTGCCCTTGCTTTTCCAGTTCTTCCGTTAAACGTATAGGTACCCCATATAAACAAGTAAAGGTATCTATCTACCTTTGGAAAGATTGTGTATTTAAGACTACCTGCTATTCGTATGCAATGTAAGGTGTGTTTCGCCACGTGTATAGAAATATGGTTTTGTCGGTCCAAAAAAGCGCTACACGAAATGTTTTGAATCGTTTGTCGTGCGTCAAGCAAGTGGACCAACAATCTCAACAACTGCTGACCAACAAAACGTACCTTATAAGACAGCTGAACGTTATTACAAACATTGGTTTGGAACTTGAAAGTGAGCGGATCCAAGAAAAAAGTCTTAAAGATGCGGCCAGTCGTGACCTGCTTGTACTCGGCATCGATAATTTTGCGACCCGTAAAGGGCACAAATATAATACAGGACTTCATGATTTAAAAGGTGGTAGTTTTTTCAACTGTTCCCCAGACGTACGTATGAAGAATTAATGACTCATTATGACTCGCGTCCTTCTCTTAAAGCCCTTAATCCTTTCGGGTGTTATGATGGATCTGACAAAAGCTTATCACGCCTTTATTCGCACAGTATACCCAAAAAACGCCATTCGGATTGCCGATCGGTTTCATGTCAATCATTATGTGACGGAAGCATTTCAAAAAAATACGTAAACAGATTCAAAAGACGCTTGCCCCCCATGCCAAAAAAAGTTTGAAAAAAATTCATCACTCCCTACGGACATCCAGCTGTCGACTTTTGCTTAAAAACGATGGAAAACTGAAAATAAGAAATCGCGAATTATCACCAGCTGCGTTTTACAAATGCTTCGGTTGAGGGAAAAAACAACAAAATTAATACGCTGCAACGAAAGTATTACTTTACTCGCAATCCACAAGTATATAAGCAATGAATTATCGTGGAATGAAATGCAATAAGGAATACATGCGTATAGCTTAGATTTTGTCAAACACAGATTTTGGTGTTGAGCCGTTCTTAACGAATTATTTTTTATTTTTATCAAGAAAAATTCTCTTAGGCTTAGTAACCTTTTTATGTATTAAATTCGCACACTTTTGTTGTTTTCTTTTCAAATACTTTTAATTTTTGCAAGCACAAAAAAACCGTAAGTAATAACCTTACGGAAAGAATTAACTCATAAAATTGTCTTTTTAATTAAGCTATATTTTCCTTAATATATCCCAACGCCTCTTCCACATGCCCCTTCACTTTGACACTTCGCCATTCTTTCACAAGCTTGCCTTCTTTATCAATCAGAAAGGTTGACCGATCAA